>NZ_JBLZPH010000014.1:0-50134 GCF_049199205.1 Shinella sp. M31
ACGCCGCTCCCTGCTTTCCACATTGCTTCGCGCCGCCCGCTGCTCTATCCCTTCGGCAAAACCGAAGGAGGATTTTCATGCGCGATCTCAAGGATTGGAAGGGTTGCCCGCCGCCGGCGCCCGTAACGCTCGAAGGCCGCTATGTACGCATCGAGCCCTATGACCGCGAAAAGCACCTTCAGGCCCTTTGGGATGCCTTTGGCGGCATGCAGATCAATCCGCTGCTGCGCTATTTCGCCCAGGCCGATTTCACCGGCATCGAGGATTTCGATGCCTGGTCGGAATCGGTCATCAAATCCGGCTGGGTGCGGGAAGTGATCGTCGACAAGGCGAGCGGCAAGCCCGTCGGCATGGCGCATTACATGCGGCCGGACCCGGCAAACGGCGTCGTCGAGATTGGCGGCATCGCCCATGGCGGCGGCATGTCGCGCTCGCCGCTGTCCACCGAGGCGCAGTATCTGCTCGCCAAGCACATGTTCGAGGACCTCGGCTACCGCCGCTACGAGTGGAAGTGCAACAACGGCAACGCGGCGAGCAAGCGCACCGCCACCCGCCTCGGCTTCAGCTTCGAAGGCATCTTCCGCCAGCATATGCTGTCCAAGGGCGAGAACCGCGACACGGCTTGGTTCTCGATCATCGACGGGGAATGGCCGGTCATCGCCAAGGCTTTCGATGCCTGGTTGTCGCCGGATAATTTCGACGCGGACGGTCAGCAGAAGCGCAGGCTGGAAGACATCCGCGCCGAGATCGCCAAGGTGAATGCGGCATGAGCGAAGACGGCAAGGGAAAGTCCGCCGCGCTCGCGGCGCTCATCATCTTGCTCGGCACGGGCGTGGTATTCTACTTCCTCCCGCGGGTGATGATCGCCATCGGCGGTTTTTCGCCGTGGCTTGCCGGCGCTTTCGGCGCGCTGCTTGTGCTCGGCTTCTTCCTGCTCTTCTGGCTGCGTGCCCGCTATCAGCGCAATCGCGGGAATTAAGCCTGCAAGGACGCGCCGAGCAGCAATAGTCCCAGGATCATCACCATGAGGGCGCCGCCGATCTCGATGGCCGTGCCGATGCGTGCGGCGGCCGAGCCGTTGCCGGCGAAGCGCAAGGCGGCGCCCTTGGCGGTGACGGCCAGCGTAGCGAGCGTCGAGACGGTGATCGCCGTCCCGATCGACATGGCGAGTACGGACAGGACACCACCGAAATAGAGGCCGTTGAGCAGCGCGAAGCTCAGCACGATCAACGCACCGGAGCAGGGGCGAAGTCCCACGGCGACGATGGCCGACCACGCCTCGCGCAGCGCAAAACGCTCGCCCTTCAAGAGCGACGGATCCGGTGCATGGGCATGGCCGCAGGTCGAGCAGATCTCCCCGGCGTGATGAAGGTGATGATGGTGGCCGTGGTCGTGGTGGTGATGATGGTCGTGCGTGCCGTGCACCTCGACAGCCTGTGCGCCAAGTGCCGAGACGCGGCGCTCGGCCGGCCACAGCTTCTTGAACAGCAGCCAGGCGCCGAAGAGCGCGATGAGCGCGTAGCTGCCGGTTTCGAGCGCGCGGGTGGCGTCCGTCATCGAAACCGTGGTGCCGCGCAGAAAAAGATAGGCCGCGCCGACGAGCAGGATGGCGACAACGCCCTGCAGGATCGAGGACAGGAAGGACAGGAGCACGCCGCGCTTCAGCTCCACCTCGTTGGCCAGCATGTAGGAGGAAATGACCGCCTTGCCGTGGCCGGGGCCGGCGGCGTGGAAGACGCCATAGGCGAAGGAGAGGCCGACCAGCGTCGAGGCGGCCCACGGATTGGTGCGCATATCCTTCAGCGCGCCGGTCATCAGGCGGTAAAAGCCTTGCTGCTGCGCATTGATCCAGCCGAACAGGCTGCCGAAGGTGCCGCTCGTGTTGAAGCCCGGTTCCGCCGAGCCGATGCCGAGCGGCGAGGCGGCGTGCGCAAGCCCGGCGGTCGCGATGACGGCGACGGCCAGCGTGAGGAGGGTGAGGGTGCGGCCGCGGCTCAGCATGTGACTTCCAGGCGGGTGGCGAAAAGTTTGGTCATGTCGGTGCCGGTGGGGTCGTTGAAGAAGGCGTCGGTCAGCTTGTCCTGGTTCTGCGCCAGCACCTCGTCGGCATCGGGCCGCACAACGGCGTGCTTGCAGGCGGCGAACTTGTCGCCGACGGCGACGAGGTCGTTATCCGAGGAGAAATCCATCGAGGCATACATGGTCGGGTCATAGACGCCGAAGGTCAGCTTGCCCTTGAGCGGCATGGCCTCGCCGGGCTTCACGGTGAAGAACATCAGAAGCTGACCGTCCTTGTAATCGACATTGATCACGTCGGGCTTGGCGACCTTGATAGCCCGGCCGTCCTCGGTGATCGTCGTGTAGTAGCTGAACTCCTCCAGCGATTCGAGCACCGTCTTGCCGACTTCGGCGAGCTCGTCGGGATCGAGCTCGGCATTGCTGTTCTTGTCGAAGTCAATCACGACGCTTGCCGAAAACATCTCGTCGAAGCGCCAGACATTGCGCAATTCGCTGATCATGCCGTCATCGCCGGCGACCACTTCCAGCCGCGCCTCCGCGAAGATATGCGGATGGGCAAGTGCCGCCGCCGGGGCGAGGAGGGCGGCGCCCGCGGCGAGAAGAGGGAGGAATCGCATCAGTTTCTAAACCTCTTGCAGCGCGGAAGCGGGCGTCGGAATCGACCGTTTGAATGCAGCCGAAATGGGTCGGAATTGGGACTTTTGAAGACAATTCCAGACGCAACCGCTCTCGCTATTGTCAGGCCTCGATCCCCGGATTGCGGCGGAACCAGGCATGCAGGAAATCGACGAAGGTACGCACCTTTGCCGGCAGGTAGCGGCGATGCGGATAGATCGCGTAGATGCCACGGTCGGTCGGCAGATAATCCTCGAGGATCGAGACGATGCGGCCGGAATCGAGACAGGAGCGGGCGATGAAGGCGGGCACCGAGGCGACGCCGAGGCCGCTTGCCGCCGCGCGCACGGCCGCCGTCGGGCTGTTCACCTCGATATGGCCGCTGACGGGAACGGAAAAGCCGGCACCCTTCTCGTCGATGAAGCGCCAGTTGCTGTGCGACTTGCCGTTGGTGTCGATGATGCAGGGCAGGCGGGCAAGATCGCTCGGGTGGTTGATCGGGCCGACCCGGTCGAGGAAGTCTTGGCTGACACACATCTTCAGGTAAAAATCGCCGATCTTGCGGGCGATCAGCGCCGAATCCTCAAGCCGCGTGATGCGCACGGCGACGTCGAAACCCTCCTCGACGAGATCGACGAAGCGGTCGTCGGAGACGATTTCGAGCGACAGTTCCGGATGCTCCTTGCCGAAATCGATCAGCGACTGGCCGATATCGGCATCCACGAAGGTGCGCGGGGCGGAGACCTTCAGCTTGCCGCGTAGGTCGGTGTTCTTCTCGCGCACGAGATCGGCGAGGTTGTCGATTTCCTTCAATATGTCGGAGGCGGTTCGGTAGTAGGTGTGGCCGGGCTCGGTCATCGAGAACTGGCGGGTGGTGCGGTTGAGCAGCAGCGCGCCGAGCTCGTCTTCGAGTTCGCGCACATATTTGGACAGAAGCGCCTTGGACCGGCCGGTCTTGCGCGATGCTGCGGAAAAGCCTTCGGCATCGACGACGTCGATGAAGGCCCGGATTCGGGTCAATGTATCCATGTGTCCCCACTTGAATGATGCGTCGCGCGTGCCTGTTTTTCAGGGATTGCGGCGCATGCCCGGCGGCCTGACGGCCGGGCGCATAAAGGAATGCAACGAAAACCAGTTCCGCGAATGTCGTAGCTTGGAGAATATTTTCAATAGGAGGCCGCAAAAAACCTCTTGATTACGACAGCGATTCTTCTTATCTCACCGTTGCCCAAAGTCGCACGTGCCTGTGGGTGTCCGCCGACCCTCGATTTGGTGAGGAACTCGGTAAGGTACCTGGAACTAACCCCTCCAGTCGTTTCTCCGGCCAACCGGAAGAGCGAGGACATCTTGAAGCAACGACGGTGCGGGCCTTTCTGGTGTCTGCCGGCTTTCCAACAGCCGGGGTTACTGAAGAGGCACACCTTCATTGCCGGACGTGCGGTCGGGTTCTCCCACCAATCAAAGGCAGACAAAGCCGAATTGAAGCCTAGGCGGGCTTCGGTTCACCGATCGCGCATGATGCGCATGCTTGGTTCCGGGGTCTCCACCGGCTGGTTCCAGAGCGTGCCCGCATCCTGCCCTTTGTCCTCCGGGTTTCCCGGAGCAACCTGGATATGGGGAATACCGAGATGGCGACTGCACGTATTATCGACTTCCTGAACACCCGACGTCCCGACGGCCCGTGCCTCGTGGTCGACCTCGATGTCGTGCGCGACAATTTCAAGGCGTTCCGCCACGCGCTGCCCGATAGCTCGATCTACTATGCCGTCAAGGCAAACCCGGCGCCGGAAGTGCTGCGCCTACTCGCCTCCATGGGCTCCAACTTCGATTGCGCGTCCGTCGCCGAGATCGAAATGGCGCTCGATGCCGGTGCGACCCCGTCGCGTATTTCCTTCGGCAACACGATCAAGAAGGAACGCGACGTTGCCAAGGCGCATGCGCTCGGCGTCTCGCTCTTCGCCGTCGACAGCCATGAGGAAGTCGAGAAGATTTCCCGTGCCGCTCCCGGCGCCCGCGTGTTCTGCCGCGTCCTGACGGATGGCGAAGGCGCCGAATGGCCGCTGTCGCGCAAGTTCGGCTGCGTGCCGCAGATGGCCGTCGACGTGCTCGTCTACGCCCATCAGAACGGTCTCGTCTCCTATGGCGTGTCGTTCCATGTCGGCTCGCAGATGACGAAAGTCGATGCCTGGGATTCGGCGCTTGCCGATGCCAAGCGCGTCTTCGTGCAGCTGAAGAAGCAGGGCATCGAGCTGAAGATGGTCAATATGGGCGGCGGCTTCCCGACGAAGTACCTGCGCGACGTGCCTTCGGCGGAAGCCTATGGCAAGGCGATCTTCGGTGCGCTGAAGAAGCACTTCGGCAACCAGATCCCGGAAACCATCATCGAGCCCGGCCGCGGCATGGTCGGCAATGCGGGTGTGATCAAGGCGGAAGTCGTTCTGGTCTCGAAGAAGTCGGACAACGACAACCATCGCTGGGTCTTCCTCGACATCGGCAAGTTCGGCGGTCTGGCCGAGACCATGGACGAGGCGATCCGCTACCCGATCCGCACCGCCCGCGATGCCGACGAGATGGAGCCCTGCGTGCTTGCCGGCCCGACCTGCGATTCGGCCGACGTGATGTACGAGAAGAACATGTATCCGCTGCCGATCACCCTTTCGATCGGCGACGAGGTCCTGATCGAGGGCACCGGCGCCTATACGACGACCTACTCGGCCGTCGCCTTCAACGGCTTCGAGCCGCTCAAGGCCTACGTCATCTAAGCCTTCAGGCGCTCCCGTTTCGAGCGGGAGCGTCACCTTCACAATCAGTTTCGGATACCGTTTGAATCGGTTTTGAGTTCGGGAGGCCCAGAGATGGCCACTGTTCTTGATTCTGTCCGCGCGTTCTTCGCGCATGCCGCTTTCACCATCGACCAGGAAAATGCCGGCGATGTCGTTGCGCGCGAGCGCCTGCTCGACCGCGTCATGGGCGAGGCCCGCTTCCGCAAGTCGTCGGAAAAGATCCGTCGCGGCCGCCTGCCGGCCGAAGGCCTGGCGCTGGTCGCGCGTGATCCGGAAGGCCATGTCATCGCCACGGTACGCCTGTGGAATGTCGAGGCGGGCGTCGATTCGGATGGCAATGCCGTCCCGGCGCTTCTGCTCGGCCCGCTTGCCGTCGACTGCCAGCATGAGGGCAAGGGCATCGGCGGCGCGCTGATGCGGGCGGCGATCATCGAGGCGCGCGACCGTGGCCACGGTGCCGTGCTGCTCGTCGGCGACCCGGAATATTACGAGCGTTTCGGCTTCTTTGCCGACAAAGCGCAGCATCTCGTCATGCCCGGCCCCTTCGAGCGCCGCCGCTTTCTGGCGCTGGAGTTGCAGGATGGCTGGCTCTCGGGCGCGGCCGGCATGCTTGTCGCCAGCGGCCGGCGCCTTGCCTCGGATGTCCGCAAGGCGGCCTGACGGCCGGCGATTTGACTCCGAGGCGCGGTTGGGCTATCGGGACGGCACGGGTGAGAGCCCCTGCCGTCCGCGAGCGCAAGCTTTGGTGAAGTCTCTCGTTTCAGACAATCGGTCTTCCAGCTTTTGAGCATGCGAACCGGTGGCAATGCGGGCTCCCTCCGAAATGACGCATGCAACGACTGGAGTCCCGACATGCGTCCGATATCGACGCCCCTCCCATCTCTTGATGCCCTGAAAGACCAGGCGAAGCGTCTGCGTGCGCGTTTTGCCGCCGATGGCGAGGCCATCTCTCATTCCCGCGCGCTGGAGCTGATTGCCGCGCAATACGGCTTTCGCGACTGGAACACGCTGCATGCCGCTGTCGGCAACCGGCCGCCGTTCAATCCATGGATGCTTGGCTCGCGCGTTCGTGGCCATTATCTCGGCCAGCCCTTCGATGCGAAGGTGCTCGGCGTGCAGGCGTTGACGAGCCAGCCCGGTCTCTACCGCATGACCCTGCATTTCGACGAGCCGGTGGATGTCGTGACCTTCGACAGTTTCTCCGCCTTCCGCCAGCGGGTGAACTGCACCGTCGACGAGACGGGGCGGACAGCGGCAAAAACGTCCGACGGACGGCCGCATCTCGAACTGGAATGGTGAGGGTCAGAACGAGCCCGTCATCCGCGCTGCAAGGCCGTCGACTTCGAAGTTGGCGGCCTTGTCGTTTTCGCGGCGCACGAGGCGGCTGTATTCGAGCGCCAAAGTCGCCCCCTTGCTCAACGGATAGGCCAGTGTTGCCGACGCGGTTTTCGTGCGCGTGCGGTAATCGAAATAGAGCCAGTCGCTATAAGCTTGCTCATATGCGAGCGTCAGTTTCAGCTTTTCCGTCAGCGCCTTTTCCAGCGATAGGCCGATCGTGCTGACATCCTCGCCCAGCGCGTCGTCGATATCGGCAAGCTGGATGTCGCGCCCGACCTTTATCTTCAGCACGGCCTCGCGCGGCAGCTGCCATCCGGCCTCGCCTTTCAGGAAGGGGCGAAGGCGCTGCACGCTCTTGCCGAGATCGGGGCTTGTGACCCCGACCACGCCGGCCTCGGCCAGCAGCGTGAGATTTCCGAAAACGCGGCCATAGGCGAGCGAGCCGCGCAGCGTCTCGGCGGGAAACCGCCCGAAGGTCTTCTGCTCGGCCCGATCGATATGGTTGGTGCGATATTGCAGCGTCGCCCCCACCTCGCCGCCGAGCAGGGGGCGGATATGGCCTGCGGTCAGGTCGTAGAGCCGGTTGCCGGCCTCGAGTTGCGTGGGCCGCAGGCCCGCCAGCGTGAAATGCGCCCGGCCGCGGTCGAGGCTGGAAAGCGAAGCGGTAAGATGGCTCTTGCCGCCATTGTGGGTGACGGTAACACCGATGCTCCCCGCGGCCGCGATATCGGCCTTGCGGTAGCCGATCAGCAGGCCCGGCACGGCGAGAAAAATATCGCCGGAGCGGCGATGCTCGATGCCGCCCTTGAGGGTCAGCTTGATGGCCTCGCCGATGTCTTTGGTGTAGCCCAGTTCCAGCCCGGCGGTGCTTTGGCTGGCGAAGGGATATGTCGCCACACGCTGCACGCTTGCCGCAAGCCCGTAGGCGAATTGCGAGCCTTCGAGGTCATGAGAACCCCGCAAGGCTACCTTCGCCTCGCCGAAAACGGCCGAAAGCGTCGTCGGGTCCTTAAAAATATTCGAGGTCCAGCCGCTGCCGATGCTGTAATCTATGGTTGAATCTGCATTCGCCGGGTTGTGCTGGGCCAGTAGGAAAGCCGCGCAAACCAGACCTTGAAGAGAACGCATCGGAAACTGTCCCTGTTCGCTAATGGAGCAGAATCCTAAGGTTGCATGGTTAAAAATTCTCCCAATAGTTGATTTTCTCTTTCGAAATGCAATTTATCGTACCGGAGGTTGTATCCGGTTAGGATTCGTTAAACTTGTCTTTGTTATGGTTAACTCTTTGCTATGTCTGGCAAATCCGGTTGTATAAATCAGGGCCTCTATTACTTTTGATTGTGTACCAATGAGGTGCACAACCGAAGGAGAGAGATCATGAACAAGACCCGCATCATCGCAATCGCAACCGTCATTGCTCTCGCCGGCGCTGGCCAGGCATCGGCAGGCGGCCTGCTCGGCCTCGGCATTCTCGGCAACAAGACCGGCGGTGTCGTCATCGCCCCCAGTGTTGGCGTCGGTGTCGGCAATATCCTCAGTGACAATGACGGCAACAGCATCCTGAACGGCGTTCTCAACAACAACCTGAACGGCACGCTGTCGGGCGTGCTGAACGGCAATGTGCTGGGCATCCTCAGCGGCGGCGGCAGCGACTGTGGCTGCAAGAAGCGCAATCACTGACCGCATCATCCCCGCCCTTGCGGTCGGTGGGCCCGGGAGAGCTCCGCTCTTCCGGGCTTACTCCAGATTTAATTGCCAGGAGATGCCGAAGCGATCCTGTACCCAGGTGAAGAGGCGGCTGAAACCGTAATTGTCGACCGGCATCAGGTCGGTGCCATCGGTCCCGAGCGCCGCGTGCAGTTCCCTGAGGCGGGTTTCCGATTCGCATTCGACGAAGAAGGAAAAGGACGGCGTGAAGGTGAAGCCGTGCGCGGCCGGGCTGTCGATACACATCACCGACTGACGGCCGAGGCTGAAGCAGGCGCGCAAGACGGAGCCCTCCTTGCCGGCCTCGCCCGGTCCGTAGCGCTGGATGTCCTCGATGCGGCTATCCGGGAAAAGACCGATATAGAAAGTCATCGCCGCCTCGGCGCGACCTTCGAACATCAGGAACGGCGTGATCGATGAAACCATGGCAACCTCCTTTTCGGAGGCGGCATTATCCGGCGATGTCGATCACACCGCAATCGCCCGCTTCGCTGGCAAAGGCGATGAGCTTGCCGCTCTTGCTCCAGGCCATGGAGGTTATCGCGCCCTTGCCGGGGCGGCGCAGCAGCACTTCGCGGCTGTCGGCGAAACGCGCGGCAAGCACCATGCCGTCAGAATAGCCGATGGCGACGACCTCTTCGGCCGGGTGGCAGGCGACGGCGGTGACCATCACGTCCGCACGGGTGCCGAGTTCCAGCGGCGGCTTGCCCATCGGGCCGTCCTTCGCCGAGAAGGGCCAGACGATGGCGGCCGGCGCACCCGAGGAGGCGAGCCACTTGCCCTTGGCGGACCAGGAGAGCGACTTCACCTTGGCGGGATAGCCGGTCATGCGCATGTGGCGGGTATCGGCGCCCACCTTGGTATCGAGCTTCCAGCCGTGCAGGGCGTTTTCCTGCATGCTGGTCACGACGAAGCGGCCGTCCGGCGAGAAGGTGACGCCGGTATGGGCGCCCTTCCATTCGAGATCGACCGGCTGGCCGGCCATCGCCACCCAATGCAGCGAGACGCCGTTGTAGCGGGCAATACCGAGCCGCAGCCCCTTCGGTGCGAAGGCGATGCCTTCGACCGACCGGCTTTCGGTGAATTCCTTGATCGTGCCGTCGGCGAGACGCACGCGCGCCGTGCGGCCCTCCGCGAAACCCACCGCGCCCTGCGGGCCGGGGGCGACGACGGAAATCCACTTGCGCGGGACCTCGGCGATGAGCGTCACGCTGCCATCGGCCGCGATCCGCTGCACCTTGCCGTCCTCGCCGCCTGTTATCAGCGTGTCGTTCGCCTCGTCGCGCATACAGGCCAGCAGCCCGTCATGCGCCTCCGTGACCTTCTGGCCATGGTCGAGGCGGTGGACGGTGCCGGAAGCGGTCGCGAAGAACGGCACGTCGCCGAGGAAAGCGGCCGCGATGACGTGGCCGTCGAGATCAAGAGGAGCAACCGTCGGCATCAGTTGGTCTGTGCCTCGCAGGCCTTGAACGAACGTTCGATCTTCTCGCGATCGAGATCGCGGCCGATGAAGACGAGGCGGCTTTCGCGCTTCTCGCCGTCCTTCCAGGCGCGCTGGTGGTCGCCTTCGACGATCATGTGCACGCCCTGCACGACATAGCGCTCCTCATCGCCGGCAAAGGCGATGATGCCTTTCAGGCGCAGAATGTTGGGGCCTTCCGTCTGGGTGATCTTCTGGATCCACTGGAAGAAGCGGTCCGGGTTCATCTCGCCGCCGCGCAGCGAGATCGACTGCACCGTCACGTCATGGATCGGCGAGACGCCGTGGTCATGGTGATGATCGTGATGGTGGTCATGATCGTGGTCGTGATGATGATCGTGATCATGGTGGTGGTGATCATGATCGTGGCCATGGTGATGATGGTCGTGGCCGCAATCCGGGCCGCAGACATGGTCTTCGTGATCGTGGTCGAGGAAGTGCGGATCGTTTTCGAGCGCCCGTTCCAGGTTGAACGCGCCCTGGTCGAGAACCTTGGTGAGGTCGATCTCCGAGCGGGTCGTGCGGTGGATGCGGGCGGACGGGTTGATGGCGCGCACCGTCGCTTCGATCTTCGCCAGTTCGTCGGCGCCGACGAGGTCGGTCTTGTTGA
Organism: Shinella sp. M31; assembly: GCF_049199205.1. Classification (NCBI taxonomy): domain Bacteria; kingdom Pseudomonadati; phylum Pseudomonadota; class Alphaproteobacteria; order Hyphomicrobiales; family Rhizobiaceae; genus Shinella; species Shinella sp. M31. The sequence continues at coordinate 10,553 of NZ_JBLZPH010000014.1, forward strand.
TCAGCACGACATCGGCAAAGGCGATCTGGTCTTCGGCCTCGCGGCTGTCCTTCAGGCGCAGCGGCAGGTGCTTGGCGTCAACCAGCGCCACGACGGCGTCGAGCTCGGTCTTCTGGCGCACGTCGTCGTCCATGAAGAAGGTCTGGGCGACCGGCACCGGATCGGCAAGGCCTGTGGTCTCGACGATGATGGCGTCGAAACGGCCGGGGCGGCGCATCAGGCCTTCCACGACGCGGATCAGGTCGCCGCGCACGGTGCAGCAGATGCAGCCGTTGTTCATTTCGTAGATTTCCTCGTCCGACTCGACGATCAGGTCGTTGTCGATGCCGATCTCGCCGAACTCGTTGACGATGACGGCGTATTTCTTGCCGTGGTTGCCGGTGAGGATGCGGTTGAGGAGCGTCGTCTTGCCGGCGCCGAGATAGCCGGTGAGCACGGTGACGGGAATGGGCTTCGCGGGAGCTGTTTCGGTCATGGGAACCTCGAACAAGGACGGGGACGCGCGGTAAGCGTCCGGTTGGGTCTGATATAGGAGATCGGATGAGCCAGCGCAAATGCCGGATGCGGCTATAACAGCGTCTTTGCGTCGAAGGCCGCGACATCTTCCAGGAGGCCGACGAGGCCGCGCAGGGCGTGTGCGATCAGCTGCTCGCCCTTTTCGGCGGTGGCAGCGCTCGCGTCACCCGCCACGCCCTTCGGGTTGAGGTCGGACATTTTCCAGCCGAAGGCGTGCGGGCCATAGGCGCGCAGATGGGCGAAGCGGGCGGCGAACTCCGCCTGGCGCGAGCCGAAGCGTTCGGCCTTGGCCATATCCACCCGTTCGGGATGGAGGGCGAGCATGACGGAGGTTTCGATATCGCCGCCATGGATGTCGATGGCCTTGTCCTCCGGGGAGATCCAGCCTTCGGGCTGGCCGAAGCGTGTCCAGGCGGTGGCGACGGCGAGCATGCCGAAGCGCACGCGCGCTTCCGTCGCGACGATGGTCATCAGGGGAGAATTGCCGCCATGGGCATTGAGCAGCACCAGCTTGCGGATGCCGAAGCGGTCGAGGTCTTCGGCGATGCGCAGCCAGCGCTCGATCGCTTCGCCATAGGGGAGCGAACGCGTGCCGGGCACGTCGAGATGCTCGGGCGAATAGCCGACGGGCTCGGCGGGCAGGAAGGTGACGGGCAGATGTTCCGGCAGCACGGCGGAGAGCCGTTCCGCGATGCCTTCGGCGATCAACGTGTCGGTTTCAAGCGGCAGATGCGGGCCATGGCCCTCATGCGCGCCGAGCGGCAGCACGGCAATCCAGTCCGCGCGGTCTGCCGGGGTCAGCATAGGGTCGTTTTCGGTCCACCGCCTCTTTGGGCGTGCCTGGGCATGCGCCATACCGATCCTCCCTTGCCGCCGGCCTTCTTCCTCTGTCATACAGAGCCGGGCCCGCGATGCAAGGGATCGGCGGGCGGTGCAGGAGGCGATGGATGGGCAAGAAGCACAAGGACGGCAAGGACGCCAAGAAGGGCAAGAAGAAGAAATCGCACGAGGATGTGTCCGGTGCGGGCCTTGCCGCCGCCGTCGTCAATGCTGCCCGGTCCATGCGCACCGTGCTCTCGCGCAATCTTCTCGCCACCGGCCTCTATGCCGGGCAGGACGGCGTGATCCTGGCGCTTTCGGAAGCGGGCGGTCTGACGGCGGGCGCGCTCGCCGCCCGCCTCGGCGTCAAGGCGCCGACCATGACGCGCACGATCGGGCGGCTGGAGGCGCAGGGTTTCGTCGAGCGCCGGCCGGACGAGACGGACGGGCGCCTGACCATGGTGCATCTGACCGAGGCGGGCCGGTCTTCCGTCGATCGCATTTCCGAAGCCGGGCGGCTCAGCGAGCGGCAGGCGGCAGAAGGCCTGAGCGAGAAGGACGTGCGCCATCTTCTCAAGCTCTTGCGCACCATGGACGAGAATCTGCATGTGTCTGCGCCCGAAGCGGCGGAGAATGGCGCAAAGCCTGTTGCCGACGACATTTAAACTGTTTAAATAAACTGTTTTAAAGAGATCGTTGCTGCGGGAGGGTTCGTGGCGCAGAAAATCAAGCTTTCCACCATCGCGGAGACGCTGGGCGTTTCCACCGCGACGGTGTCGCTTGCGCTGAGGGACAGCCCGCTCGTCGCGGCTGCGACGCGCGACCGGATCAAGGAGCAGGCGCGGGCGCTTGGCTATATCTACAACCGCCGCGCCGCCAGCCTGCGCACCTCCCGCTCGGGCATCATCGGCGTCGTCGTGCACGACATCATGAACCCGTTCTATGGGGAAATCCTGAAGTCGATCGAAAGCGAGCTCGACCGCGACCGGCAGACCTTCATCCTGTCAAACCACTACGATTCCGTCGAAAAGCAGCGCAATTTCATCGAGACGCTTCTGCAGCTCGGCGGCGATGGCGTCATCATGTCGCCGGCAATCGGCACCCCGCCGGAGGATATCCAGCTTGCCGAGGACAACGGCATGCCGGCGATCCTCATCGCGCGCTCCATCGACGGGCTCGACGTGCCGATCTTCCGCGGTGACGACAGCTATGGCATTTCGCTGGCGACGAACCACCTGATCGGGCTCGGCCACCGCACCATCGCCATGGTGGGCGGCACGGACCAGACCTCGACCGGCCGCGACCGCTACCAGGGCTATGTCAACGCGCTGCGCAAGGCCAATATCGAGGTCGATCCGAGCCTGCGCATTCCAGGTCCCCGCACCAAGCAGGGCGGTTTCGAGGCGGCGGTGCATTTCCTCTCCCTGCCGCAGAAGCCGACGGCGGCCGTCTGCTGGAACGACCTTGTCGCCATTGGCCTGATGAACGGCATCGCCCGCGCCGGCCTCGTGCCCGGCCGCGACGTTTCCGTCACCGGCTACGACGACCTCGAGGAGGCGGCGATCGCCACGCCGGCCCTCACCACCGTCTGGAACGGCCAGTCGGAAGTCGGCCGCAATGCGGCCCGCGCGCTTCTCGACAAGCTCAAGGGCAGCCACGAGCCAGACGGCATCCATCTCATCAAGCCGGAAATGCGCATCCGGCAATCCACCGGACCGCTGAAGCCGCATCCCGAAGGCTGAAGCCGCAAGAGCAGACGAGGTTTCCATGGCGGCCAAGACACGCATTCTCGTGCCCGGCCCTATCCGTGAACGGGTGCTGGAACGACTGAAGGATCGCTTCGATGTCGTGCGGATCGAGCGGGCTGATCCGGCGCAGCTTGCCCGCTCGGAAGCCGCGGCCGTTTTCGGCATTGCCGTCTCGGGCGGCGTCGATGCCGCCTTGATCGAGCATCTGCCCTCTTTGGAGATCATCGCGAGTTTCGGCGTCGGCTATGATGGCGTGGATGTCTCCGCCGCCGCTTCCCGCGGCATTGCCGTCACCAACACGCCGGATGTGCTGAACGACGAGGTGGCCGACACCGCGATCGGGCTGCTGCTCAACACGCTGCGCCGGTTTCCGCAGGCCGAAACCTGGCTGCGCGAGGGGCGCTGGAAGCGCGAGGGCGCGTTTCCGCTGACGCCGCTCACCTTGCGCGGCCGCACGGTCGGCATCTACGGGCTCGGCCGCATCGGCCTTGCCATTGCCGAACGTCTCAAGGGGTTCGGTGTCGGGATCGCCTATCACACGCGGCGCCCGCGGGCGGATGTGCCCTATGCCTATTATCCGTCGCTGATCGAGATGGCAGAGGCGGTCGACACGCTGATCGCCATCGTGCCGAAGACGGTCGAGACCCACCGCACCATCGATGCGAGTGTTCTGCGAGCGCTCGGGCCGAACGGCGTGCTGATCAATGTCGGACGCGGCTGGACCGTCGACGAAGAGGCGCTTGCGCAGGCGCTCGAGAACGGCGTCATCGCCGCGGCCGGGCTGGATGTCTTCTACGACGAGCCGCATGTGCCGGAGGCGCTGCTGGCATTGTCGAATGTCTCGCTCCTGCCGCATGTCGCCTCGGCCTCCGTTGCGACGCGCGATGCGATGGCCGATTTGGTGGCCGACAATCTCCGGGCCTGGTTCGACACGGGCGCGGCGCTTACGCCGGTGCCGGAAACGCCCTTTACGCGAAAAACCGGGGCGGGGCCGGAAAGCCTTCGTTAACCCTTCGGCAAGTTTGGCGGCGCATGATCCCTCCGACGAGTCGTTGCGAAGGAGAATGCCATGAAGATGCTGATGATGGTCGCCGCAGTCGGTGTGGCCTCGTTCGGTCTCTGGAGCGTGGCTCATCACCAGGCGCCCGATATCGATCCGGTCGTCTCGAATTCGATCCCGGCCACCGCGACCGACCACGCCTATACGATCTCCAACGTCACGGCGAAGACGGCTTGCCTTGCCGAACGCGGCACCCGCATTTCCAGCCGCAGCGAACGCTTCACCGCAAATGCGGATTGCGATTCGGTCTGGCCGGGCCTCTCGGCGGCACGGACCTGGATCAACAATGGCGATGGCACGGTGGTTGTTGCGGATGCGCGCGGCGAGCCGATCCTGACCGTCGTCGACGGCGACGGTGCCTATGAGACGGTCGAACCCGCCGACGCCGTGGTCACGATGATTTCCGCCGATTGATCTCAGCGGCCTCGACGCGGGTGTCGGTCCAATCGAGCCGGCGCCCGTCGGAGGCGTGCAGAGCAAGTGGTGCGATCGGCTGACCCTTTTCGGCGTCCACCAGAACGGATCGCGGCTCACCCTCGCTGTAGAGATTGTTTTCTCCCCATTGCCGCAGCGCGACAATCACGAGGAAGAGGCCGCGTCCTTTCTCCGTGAGGGCATATTCCTGATAGGCGCTGCCGTCCGATGCCGGCACGATTTCAAGCACACCGGCGTCCACGAGATCCCGCAGGCGGGTGCTCAGCATGCCCTTGGCGATGCCGAGATTCTGCTGGAAGGCGCTGAAACGTTTGATGCCGTCGAAGGCGTCGCGCACGATCAGCAGCGACCACCAGTCGCCGATCGCATCCAGGGTGCGCGCGACGGGGCACTCGGCTTCACGAAAACTCTTGCGCTTCATGCTCGTCTCTCCACGCGAAATCCGGTCCTAAAATAGAACTGGAATGATTGTGCCGCAAGTGGTCTCATCATAGGACTTAATAGATGAGGACCGACCGTGGACACAATGACCGACACCGCCCGCCGCCCTGTTGAAACGGCGCCGCTTCTCTCCCGCGGGATGCTGCTGCTTTTCGCGGTGACCTGCGGAGCGAGTGTTGCCAACATCTACGCCGCCCAGCCGCTTCTCGACACGATCGCAGCGAGTTTCGGCATTGCACCCGGTGCTGTCGGCCTTGTCGTGGCATTGACGCAGATCGGGTATGCGGCGGGGCTCATCCTGATCGTCCCGCTCGGCGATCTCGTCGATCGCCGCAAGCTGATCCTCGTCCAGACGCTGCTTTCCGCAGTGGCCCTTTCTACCGTCGCGCTTGCGCCGAATGTGTTCGTGCTGTTCGGCGGCATGATCGTCGTGGGACTGCTGGCGGTGGTGGTTCAGGTGCTGGTGGCGATGAGTGCGGCCCTGGCGCGGCCGCAGGAGCGGGGCCGGGTCGTCGGGCTGGTCACGAGTGGCGTCGTCATCGGCATCCTTGCCGCCCGTTTCGTTGCCGGGGTGCTGGCGGATCTTGCCGGCTGGCGGATCGTCTACCTCGTCTCGGCGGGTCTCATGCTGCTGCTGGGTGTGCTTCTCGCCCGTGTCCTGCCGCGCGATCTGCCCGTTGCGAGCACGGAGCGTTATTCGGCGGTGCTGAAATCGATCCCGCGGCTTTTCCTGCACGATCGCGTCTTGCGTCTGCGCGCCGGCTTCGCCTTCCTGATCTTCGCGAGTTTCAGCACGCTGTGGACGGCGATGGTCCTGCCGCTCAGCGCCGCACCCTTCTCGCTCTCGCACACGCAGATCGGCCTCTTCGGCATTGCCGGGCTTGCCGGTGCGCTGGCGGCGGGCAGGGCGGGGCGGCTGGCCGACCAGGGGTTTTCCGGGCGCGTGACGGGGGTTTCGCTTACCCTGCTTTGCCTGTCATGGCTGGCGATCGGGTTTCTGCCCCGCTCGCTCGTCGTCTTTGCACTGGGTGTGGTGGTGCTCGATTTCGCTGTGCAGGCGGTGCATGTCACCAATCAGAGCCTGATTTTCGCGCACCGACCGGAAGCACGCAGCCGTCTCGTCGGCGGCTACATGGTGTTCTACTCGGCCGGTAGCGCGCTTGGCGCCATCACTTCGACGGCGGCCTATGCGCATTTCGGCTGGGTGGGGGTCTGCGGTGCCGGCGCGGCCTTCAGTCTGGCCGCGCTGCTTCTCTGGTCGCGCGATGCGATCAGGCGGACTTGACGGAGCCGAAGGGCAGAACGTCGGCCTTGTGGCCCTGCTTGACGGCGGCGTAGTCGCGCACGGCTTCGCCGAAGGCGGCAAACAGCTTGTTGGACGGCTGGTCGGAGCCGACCCAATATTCCGGATGCCACTGCACGCCAACCGCAAAGGCCTTCGCGCCGATAACGGAGACGGCCTCGATCGTGCCGTCTTCGGCGACGGCTTCCACCGCAAGGCGCGGGGCTCGTTCCGAAATGGCCTGGCGGTGCAGCGAGTTCACCTGCACATCGCCCGCGCCGACGATGCCGGCCAGGCAGCTGCCTTCCTTGACGGTCACCGTCTGGCGAATGCCATAGGCGACGTCGAGAACCGGCGTATCGGGCTTGCGGTGATCCCACATGCCCGGCTGCTCCTGGATCTCGTTGGCGAGCGTGCCGCCGAGCACGACGTTGAGTTCCTGAATGCCGCGGCAAATGGCGAGCAGCGGAATGCCGCGCTCCAGCGCGCGTGCGATCAGCGGCAGGCTGGTCGCGTCGCGCGCCCGATCATAGGGGCCTTCCGCATCGGTCGCTTCCTTGCCGTAGAGCGAGGGGTGCACATTGGTGCGCGAGCCGCTGACGAGAAGTCCGTCCACCCGGTCAAGAATGCCGTCGAAATCGTTGTCGTCCTCGAGCGCCGGCACGAGGAAGACGGTGACATCGGCGCCCTTTACGGCGGCGCGGACATACTGGTTGGGGGTGGCCTGCCAGACGTTGCCTTCGATCTCCCTGATATCGGCGGGGATGGCGACGACGGGTTTCGACATGATGGGCTCCAAAAAAGAAATACCAAAACAGGATTTGATATCAAATCTCGCCTCAGTCAATTCCCCCTTTCAGGCGAAATGACGGCGCAAGCCCCGAAAGGAGGCGGTAGGAGTCTAGGCGCGTGCGCCGGGACTGGCAAGATTTCACGGTTTACAATACGCAGGCTGTTAACCACGCATTTGCAAACAGCGATTGCACGCGTGAGAATTCTCCGCTGCGGGCTCGCGCAATACTATATCGGCTTGGAGTCAGGAAGTTGCGTCAAAAGCCTATGAAAAGTTGAGTTTGATGTACGAAAAGGCCGATTTCTGCAATATTGGGTTGAGTGCCTCTTCTCCGGGTTGAACAGGCGTGCAATAATGCCTGCGGGTACCCTTGTTATTGGGTAATTTCCCGAAATCATTCATTAAATGTTGGCCGGTAACCCTCACTCGTCATAGGGAGTGCCGAGTCCATGAAGGATAAGGGTCAAAATACACTGCCAGCTGATGTGTACCTTTCGTTCGTCAGCTCGCTGTACGGGAATCGCCAGACCCTTTTCGTGGGCATGATTTCGCATGTCATCACGTTCTCCTTCGTTTACGCAAAGACCGCCGATCCGTTCTTTCTCGCCTGCAGCGCGCTGGTCGTGCTTGTCTGGTCGTTGCGCGCGCAGGGCATGCGTCGCTTCGACCGCGTGGAGAAAAACGCGCTCGACATGGACGGCATCCGCTTCTGGGAAAACTGGTACAATACCGGCGCCGTCGGTACGACCGTCGTGCTCGGTTCGGCCTGCGGCTACAGCCTTCTTGTCAGCCGCGACAGTTTTGCTGAACTCGCGTGCATTTCCGTGACGCTCGCCACCATGGTTTCGGTGGTCGGCCGCAACTATGGCTCACGGCGCGCCGTGGACTACATCACGCTGTCGGCCTGTATTCCGATGGTGCTCGGCTTCCTCGGCCTGCAGGATTTTTATCATGCGGTGCTCGCCGTCCTCATCCTGCCCTTCATCCTGACGACGCGCATGATGGCGAATGGCGTGCGCGCCTTCCTCTATGAGAACGTGCTGGCCGCACGCGAGATTTCGACGATCGCCGACCGTTTCGACACCGCATTGAACAACATGCCGCACGGTCTGTTCATGCTGGATGCCGATCACCGCATCCTCGTGGCCAACCGCCGCGCCTGCGAACTCCTGCATCTCGGCAGTCAGGAACGGCTGAAGGATTGCCATCTCGACGTCGTGCTGCGTTATGGCGTGCGCAACACCTTCTTCAACGCCGATCAGAGCAAGGCGATCCTGCGCCAGCTCGACGAGCTCCTGAAAGGCGAACGCTCGCGCGCGCTCGTGCAGGTAACAGATGGGCTCTATCTCGAATTCACGGCGTCGACGCGGGAAAACGGCGGCGCCGTCTTGATCTTTGAGGACGTCACGGCGCGTGTCCGGGCGGAAAACAAGATCCTGCACATGGTGCGCTACGACAGCCTGACCGGCCTGCCCAACCGCACCTATTTCGCCGATCTCGTCCAGGAAGCGCTGGCTGAGCGCAAGAAGCCCGGTACGGTCGGCTTCATGGTCCTCGATGTCGACGACTTCAAGCATGTCAATGACATGAAGGGCCATGTCACCGGGGACCGGCTGCTGTGCGCCATCGCCGAGCGCGTGCGCCGCCTGGCCGGCGACAAGGTGCTGGCCGCGCACCTGATGGGCGACGAATTTATTCTGTTCTTCCCCAATGAGGGCAATCGCCGCGATCTGGAAACGCGCATGCGCCGCGTCCATGAACAGCTGCGCGGCACCTATGCCTTCGACGGCACGACGCTCCAGGTCTCCTTCTCCGCAGGTGGCGTCACTGTGCCGAGCGAGGATTTCCGGCTGGAGGAAATGCAGATCCGCGCCGATCTTGCGCTCTTCGAGACCAAGTCGCGCGCCAAGGGCGGTTTCACCCTGTTCGAGCAGGAGATGGATGCGCGCTATGTCGACCGGCAGAAGCTGAAGGACGACCTGCGCAAGGCGATCAACGACAATGCGCTGTCGGTCGCCTACCAGCCGATGTTCGTACCGGACGGGTCCCGCATCGAATGCTGCGAGGCGCTGTCGCGCTGGACGCATCCCGAACGCGGTCCGGTCGCGCCGAACGTCTTCATCCAGATCGCCGAGGAGATGGGCATCGTCTCCGATATCACGCGCTTCATGATCATGCGCGCCTGCGCCGACTGCGCGACCTGGCCGGCGCATATGAGCGTGTCGGTCAATCTCTCGGTGCAGGATTTGCGCGGCACCGGCATCGTCGACCTCGTCGCCGAAGCGCTGGAAACGGCCGGGCTCGCGCCGCATCGGCTGCATCTGGAAGTCACCGAAAGCTGCCTGATGGAAGAGCCGGTGAAGGTGCAGGCGATCCTGCAGGAACTGCGCGCCCGCGGCATCACGATCGCCATCGACGATTTCGGCACCGGCTATTCCAGCCTGAGTTATCTCGACCAGCTGCCGCTCGATCTCATCAAGATCGACCGGTCCTTCGTGCGCAATATCGGCGAGGACGCGCGTCGCTTCAAACTGCTGCGCGGCACGGTCAACCTGTCGCGCGAACTGGGCCTGCGCATCGTCATCGAAGGTGTGGAAACGCAGGAGCAGCTGGCGCTCATCAACAAGTATGAGTGTGCCGATCTCGTGCAGGGTTATGTCTTTGCGGCCCCGATGTCGCTCAGCGCGCTGCGCGATCTCTACGAGACGCTCGGCGGCACGCCCGGCAATTCCCATCGCAGCGGCCGTCGCGTCGCCTGATTTTCCTCAGCTTTTTTCGACAGCGTATGAAATCGATACGCAATATCAGTTTATTCAAAATTAGCGTTAACCACATATTAAGGTTAATGAATGGTATTTTACACAAATTGTCGTATATCGACGATTGTAGTGATGGCAGCTCGGTGGCTGCCGGCTTTCAATCGGGGATGTGCGCGCAATGGCGAGCGTGGATACGGCGACCAATCGTTTTTCGGACAAGCTTCTGGAACTGCTCGACCGGGTGGAATACCGCCGGGTGGAAACGGGCGAGGACATGGAAGAGGTCGCGCGCATCCGCTTCAAAGCCTACAAGATGGCCGACATCCTGCCGCTCAAGGGCAACACGCTGATCGACGACATCGATTTCGACAGCCACGCCTATGTCTTCGGCATCTACTATGAAGAGCGCCTGATCTCGACGGTGCGCCTGCATCATGTGACGCCGGAGCACCGCGTCAGCTCGTCGGGCTCGATCTTTCCGAACGAGATCAACGCCTTCCTCGATGCCGGCATGTCGCTGATCGATCCGGTGCGTCTGGCGGCCGATCCGCTGGTGCTGCGCGAAATGCCGGCGATCCCGTATCTGACGCTGCGCATCGCCACCATGGCGACGGACTATTTTGCCGTCGACCGCTGCCTGCAGCTCGTCAAGCCGCAGCATGCGGCTTTCTACAAGCGCGTCTTCGATGCGGACACGATCGTCGAGCCGCAGAAGGATTGCGGCGATTACAACATCGATCTCACCCTGATGGCGACCCGCACCAAGGAAACGCTGCCGCCGCTCTACAAGCGCTTCCCGTTCTTCAAGTCGGAAGCTTATGAGCGCCGCATGATGTTCGCGCGCGGCGGCGACATGCCGTTCAGCCCGCTGACCGTGCGCCCGACCGCCCGCCGCGCCCATTTCGGCCATGGCCAGATTCAGATTTCCGGCAACGCCTACGCCGGCTGAGACACGCGTAACGATGTCGCAGACGGGCCGGTTTCGAAGGAAACCGGCCCGTTCTGTTTCGGAAACGATACAGGGCCGAAAGCAGCCCCGTCCTTGCCGTTGCGCTTTGCCGGTCCAACGTGTATGGCCTGAAAGACATTGCGCTTTCGCGCATGAGGGAAAAACGGACCGCCTTGGGTCCAGGGAATATTAGGCGCTCGTCGGGTGGAGAGTGTTCCGGCTGGCGACGCAGGTGCTTAGGAGAAGGTACTATGGCTGAACATCATTCCGGACCCGTCGAAATGGGCGCTCCGATGGATTACCCGGAGCACGAGAAGACCTACAACCTCTTCATCGCCGGCGCCAAGTACGGCACGCTGTTCTGCGTTACCCTGCTGATTGCCATGGCTGCCGGTTTCTTCACCAGCGCCGGCTTCTTCAGCGCGCTGCTGCTGCTCATCATTCTCAACGTCGTCGGGTTCATCCTGCTTCGTTGATCTGAACATCTGCATTTCATTTGCAGTTTGTCGCGGCGCCATTCGGCGCCGTGATCCTACACGGCCAGTCTCGGGGGGAGGACCACGGTTTGAGTCAGTGTGTTTTTATAGCACGGGAAAGCGATGCAGCGGAGGGCCGCGTCGCGGGCTCCGTTGAAACAGTCAAGAAAATGAAGAGCCTGGGTCTCGACGTGCTCGTCGAGACCGGCGCGGGGCTTCGGTCCCGAATCCTGGATGCCGATTACGAGGCTGCCGGGGCGCGCATCGTAGGCGCAGGCGAGGCGAATGCCGCCGATGTCGTGTTGAAGGTGCGCAGGCCAACCGCGGCCGAGATTGCGACCTACAAGTCCGGCGCCATCGTCATTGCCACGATGGATCCCTACGGCAACGAAGCCGCCATCGCCGAGATGGCGAGGGCCGGTCTCACCAGCTTTGCCATGGAATTGATGCCGCGCATCACGCGGGCCCAGTCGATGGACATCCTGTCCTCGCAGGCCAACCTTGCCGGCTATCAGGCCGTCATCGACGCCGCCCATGAGTTCGACCGCGCGATGCCGATGATGATGACCGCCGCCGGCACCGTTCCGGCTGCCAAGGTCTTCGTCATGGGAGCAGGCGTTGCCGGCCTTCAGGCCATCGCCACCGCCCGCCGCCTCGGGGCCGCCGTCTCCGCGACGGACGTGCGTCCGGCTGCCAAGGAACAGGTTGCCTCGCTCGGCGCGAAGTTCATTGCCGTCGAGGACGACGAGTTCAAGGCCGCCGAAACCGCCGGCGGCTACGCGAAAGAAATGTCCAAGGAGTACCAGGCGAAGCAGGCGGCGCTCGTGGCCGACCATATCGCCAAGCAGGACATCGTCATCACGACGGCGCTTATCCCCGGCCGTCCGGCCCCGCGTCTCGTGACGCGCCAGATGCTGGCGGCCATGCGCACCGGTTCCGTTGTCGTCGACCTTGCGGTCGAACGCGGCGGCAATATCGAGGGCTCGGAACCCGGCAAGGTCGTCGAAGTCGAGGGCGTCAGGGTTATCGGCTATCTCAATGTGCCGGGCCGTATAGCGGCGTCGGCTTCCGCGCTTTATGCCAAGAACCTCATTACCTTCCTCGAGACCATGGTCGACAAGGAAACGAAATCGGTTTCGGTCAATGTCGAGGATGAACTCGTCAAGGCGACGATGCTGACCAACGGCGGCGCCGTGGTGCATCCGAACTTCGGCGGCTCGGTTCAGCAAGGGGAGGGTAAGTGATGGCGAACGAACTTCTCGACAAGGCAATCACCGATCTCGAACGTGCTGTCGAAGCCGTTCGCGCGGCATCCGAATATGTGCCGGATGCGGCTGCAGCCGCGGCCCATGGTGTTTCCGGCGGCGCGATCGATCCCTTCGTCTTCCGGCTTGCGATCTTCGTACTGTCGATCTTCGTCGGCTATTATGTCGTCTGGTCGGTGACGCCCGCGCTGCACACGCCGCTGATGGCCGTCACCAACGCGATCTCCTCGGTCATCGTCGTCGGCGCGCTTCTGGCCGTCGGCATCTCGCTTTCGGGTGTCGCGACCGGCTTTGGGTTCGTCGCGCTCATCCTCGCCTCCGTCAACATCTTCGGCGGCTTCCTCGTCACCCAGCGCATGCTGGCGATGTACAAGAAAAAAGAGAAGTGAGGGCGGACCGATGAACGTTAACTTCGCAGCCTTCCTCTACCTCGTTTCCGGGGTACTCTTCATCATGGCGCTCCGCGGCCTGTCACATCCGACGACCAGCCGTCGCGGCAACATGCTCGGCATGATTGGCATGGGCATCGCCATCGGCACGACGCTGCTTCTGGCAACGCCGTCCTTCGGTGGCCTCGTGCTCATCGTGCTCGGCCTTGCCATCGGCGGCGGTGCGGGCGCCTATATCGCCCGCTCGATCCCGATGACCTCGATGCCGCAGCTCGTCGCCGGCTTCCACTCGCTCGTCGGCCTTGCCGCCGTGCTGGTGGCCGCCGCCGCGCTTTATTCGCCGGTGTCCTTCGGTATCGGCCAGGTCGGCGAGATCCACGGCCAGGCGCTCGTCGAAATGGCGCTGGGTGCGGCCATCGGCGCGATCACCTTCACCGGCTCGATCATCGCTTTCCTGAAGCTCGACGGCCGCATGTCCGGCAAGCCGATCATGCTGCCCTACCGGCATGTCATCAATATCGTGCTGCTGGCGGCGATCGTCTTCTTCATCGTCGGCCTGACGCTGTCGGAAAGCCATTTCGATTTCTGGCTGATCGTCATGCTGGCGCTGGCGCTCGGCGTGCTCCTGATCGTGCCGATCGGCGGCGCGGACATGCCCGTCGTCGTCTCCATGCTCAACTCCTATTCGGGTTGGGCGGCGGCCGGTATCGGCTTCACGCTCGGCAATCTCGCGCTGATCATCACCGGCGCGCTGGTCGGTTCGTCGGGTGCGATCCTGTCCTACATCATGTGCAAGGGCATGAACCGCTCCTTCATCTCGGTCATTCTCGGCGGTTTCGGCGGTGACAGCGGGGCTGCAGCCGGCGATGACGGCGTGCAGCGCACGGTCAAGCAGGGCTCGGCCGATGACGCGGCCTTCCTGATGGCCAATGCCTCAAAGGTCATCATCGTGCCGGGTTACGGCATGGCGGTGGCGCAGGCGCAGCATGCCGTGCGCGAGCTTGCCGATGCGCTGAAGAAGAACGGCGTCGAGGTGAAATACGCGATCCATCCGGTCGCCGGCCGCATGCCGGGCCATATGAACGTCCTGCTCGCCGAAGCGAACGTGCCCTATGACGAAGTGTTCGAGCTTGAGGACATCAACTCGGAATTCGCCCAGGCGGACGTCGCCTATGTCATCGGCGCCAACGACGTGACGAACCCGGCCGCGCGCGACGACAAGTCCTCGCCGATCTACGGCATGCCGATCCTCGACGTCGACAAGGCCAAGACCTGCCTCTTCGTCAAGCGCTCGCTCGGCTCCGGCTATGCCGGCATCGACAATACGCTGTTTTACAAAGACGGCACGATGATGCTGCTCGGCGACGCCAAGAAGATGACGGACGATATCGTCAAGGCCATGAACCACTGAGACAATATCCGACGTCGAAGCATCGCTTCGGCGTCGGGCTAGGCATTGAACGAATGCTCCGAAATGAAAAAGCCCGCGAGACGATCGCGGGCTTTTTTGTATCTTCTATCGGCCTGATATCAGCTCGGCTGGGCGCCGCCTTTCGAGCGGGCGAGGCCGGCCTTGGCCGGGGCATAGTTCGGGTCGAGGCGCAGCGCCTGCGCATAGGACTTCGACGCCTTGCTCATCTCGCCGCGGCGTTCATAGATCAGCGCCTGGTTCGCCCAGGATTCCGCCAGCTTGCCGTCGAGGTTGATGGCGGTGTTGAAATCCTGGAATGCATTGTCGTCGTCGCCCTTGGCGGCGTAGGAAATGCCGCGGCCGTTATAGGGTTCGGCCGAGTTCGGCGAGAGCGAGATGGCCTTCGAGAAGTCCTCGATCGCCTTGTCGTGCTGGCGGCGTGCCTGGAAGATCAGGCCGCGATTGTGGTAGGCGCGCGGATCGGTCGTATCGAGTTCGATTGCCTTGTTGAAATCGCGGAAGGCTTCGTCGAGGCGGCCGGCCTGGCGGTAGAGATTGCCGCGGCCGATATAGGCGACGTCATAGCTCGGGTTGAGCTGCAGTGCGGTGTTGTAGTCCGCCGCCGCCTGCGCCTGGTCGCCCATGTTGCGCTCGACGAGCGCGCGGTTGGCGTAGGCCTGGTAGAAACGCGGCTTGAGCTCGATGGCGCGGTTGAAGTCGTCGAGCGCGCGACGATGCTCGCCGGCACGGCCATAAGCCGAACCGCGCACATTATAGGCTTCCGGATCCTGCGGATTGGCGGAGATGACGGCCGAGAGCGAGGCGATGTTTTCCTGCGAGCCCTGGGCGCGCTCGACCTTCAGCACATCCGTCGACGTCGTCGACTGGCAGCCGGTTAGAAAAAGCGCAAGCGACGTGGCCGCCACGGCGGCCATCAGGGGGCGGCGCATGCGGGCGGCCGAGGAGGGGAGACGATCGATCGGGAACCCGGTAGATGCAGCCATGTCCAAGTGCGAATCCTCAAAATGGGCGTCTTCGACGCTTCATGCGTGAAGACATAGGCTACGGCCTTGAAGGCAATTCCGGCAAGAGTGCGTAGCGATTTAGCCCGGAATTGCACGGGAAGTCTTTCACAACAGTGAAAACCTTCCTTTCACATCAAAAAAGGCGGCGGCGAAATATTCGCCCCCGCCCGGTCTTTCATCCGAAAACGTCGAAAAGACGACCGATTAACGGGCGCCCGGACGAGCGGAGACGCCGCCAGCTTCACGCTGGGCGCGCTTGCGGGCCAGCTTGCGAACGCGACGAACGGCTTCGGCCTTTTCACGCGCACGCTTCTCAGAAGGCTTTTCGAAATAGTCGCGCATCTTCATTTCACGGAAGATGCCTTCACGCTGCATCTTCTTCTTGAGAGCGCGGAGAGCCTGATCAACGTTGTTGTCGCGGACAAGTACCTGCACGAGAATCCCGTTCCTTTGGTTTTGTAAGCCCCGCGAGCACAGGTCGCCAGGCAAATAGATTACGTTCGCTCAGCCCGCAGGCTGGCAATTGGGGCGTCCGATAACAGATGCCGGCAGGGAAGTCCAGCCTGAAGCGCCCGCCTATTAAGGATATTTGCGCGGAGGGCCCGCAAGCCGGACGCATGTCGAGTGTTGGCGTGTCTTGTCGAGGCTTTGAAGTCGCCATTTTTTCGGGAGGGCGGGGCGCCGGTTTTGCTTTCCTTCAAGATGCCGGGTGCTTTGAAGGCAAACATCAAACACGCGACACCGGTCATGTCGCATGTGGTACAAGGTGCGCCTGAATGCGTCGCAAAGGATACGGCGTCCGGCGTCAGGATTTGCTTTCTATCGAGGCAGGAAACAGCCGGCTGCGGCCGGCGAGCGTTTGAGGATACGGGATGCGCAAATATTCGGTTTTCGCCGTGGCCCGCGAGGCGATGCGTGGCCATAAGGGGTGGGAGGCGCAGTGGACCTCTCCCGAGCCGCGCAAGGAATACGACGTGATCATCGTCGGCGGCGGCGGCCATGGTCTGGGCGCGGCCTATTACCTCGCCAAGGAGCACGGCATCACGAATATCGCCGTGATCGAGAAAGGCTGGCTCGGCGGCGGCAATACCGGCCGCAACACGACCATCATCCGCTCGAACTATCTCTATGACGAGAGCATGGACATCTACGAGCATTCCCTGAAGCTTTGGGAAGGCTTGAGCCAGGATCTCAACTACAACGTCATGTACTCGCCGCGCGGCGTGATGATGCTGTCGCACAATGTGCATGACAAGCAGTCCTTCCAGCGCCACGTCCATGCCAACCGCCTCTACGGCATCGACAACGAGTGGCTGACGCCGCAGCAGGCGAAGGACTTCGTGCCGGTTCTCGATATCTCCGCCTCTGCCCGCTATCCGATCAACGGTGCGGCGCTTCAGCGCCGCGGCGGCACGGCCCGTCACGACGCCGTCGCCTGGGGTTATGCGCGCGCTGCCTCCGATCGCGGCGTTCACGTCATCCAGAACTGCGAAGTGAAGGGCATTCGTCGCGGTCCCGATGGTGCGGTCACCGGCGTCGAGACGTCGAAGGGCTTCATCGGCGCCAAGAAGGTCGCCGTGTCGGCCTCCGGTCACAACTCGGTAATCCTTTCGATGGCCGATGTGAAGCTGCCGCTGCATTCCGTTCCGCTCCAGGCGCTCGTCTCCGAGCCGATGAAGCCGATCTTCCCCTGCGTGGTCATGTCCAACTCGGTGCATGCCTATATCTCGCAATCGGACAAGGGCGAGCTCGTCATCGGCGCCGGCACGGACCAGTACAATTCCTACTCCCAGACCGGCGGCCTGCAGATCATCACGCATACGCTCGATGCGATCTGCGAGCTCTTCCCGATGTTCCGCCGCGTCAAGATGATGCGCCAGTGGGGCGGTATCACCGACAACACGCCGGATCGCTCGGCGATCCAGGGCGTGACGCCGGTGAAGAACCTCTTCGTCAACTGCGGCTGGGGCACCGGCGGCTTCAAGGCGACGCCGGGTTCGGCCCACCTCTTCGCGTATCTCATCGCCAAGGGCGAGCCGCACAAGCTGGCTTCCGGCCTGACGCTCGACCGCTTCCGCACCGGCCGTCTCATCGACGAGGCAGCCGCTGCGGCCGTGGCTCACTGAGTTCCCATTTTTCACCCCGCGCGTCCGGCGGCCGAAGGGCCGGCCGGCGCGGGACAGGAGAAACCTGATGCTTCTCATCTACTGCCCCTATTGCGAGGAAGAGCGCTCCGAGCTCGAATTCCGCCATGGCGGCGACGCCCATATCGCCCGCTCGACCAATATCGCCGAGATCAGCGACGAAGAGTTCGAGGACTACTTCTTCCTGCGCGACAACCCGAAGGGCCTGATCTTCGAACGCTGGCGCCACATTCACGGCTGCGGCCGCTTCTTCAACGCGGCGCGCGATACGGTGAGCGACAAGTTCTATATGAGCTACAAGGCCGGTGAGCCGAAGCCGGACATTCCCGGCGTGACCACCGCCACCGAGAAAACCGTCGAAACCTATGAAGCCACGGAAGGAACCGCGAAATGAGCGGTGCTAATCGCATTGCCGGTCAGGGCCGCCTGACGCCCGCCAAGACGGCGCGTTTCACCTTCGACGGAAAAACCATCGACGCGCTGGTGGGCGATACCGTCGCTTCCGCGCTGCTCGCCAACGGCGTGCATCTCGTCGGCCGTTCGTTCAAGTACCACCGCCCGCGCGGCATTCTCTCGGCCGGTCCGGAAGAGCCGAATGCGCTGATCGACGTCTCCCGCGACGCCGCCCGCCGCCAGCCGAACGTGCGCGCGCCGGTGCAGGAAGTCTTCGACGGCATGAAGGTGGAATCGCAGAACCGCTTCCCGTCGCTCGCCTTTGATATCGGCGGCATCAACAACCTGCTGTCGCCGTTCTTCGCCGCCGGCTTCTACTACAAGACCTTCATGTGGCCGAAAGCCGCCTGGGAGAAAGTCTACGAGCCCTTCATCCGCAAGGCCGCCGGTCTCGGCGTCTCGCCGACGGAAGAGGATCCGGATCACTACGCCAACCGCTACGATCATTGCGACGTGCTGGTTGCCGGTGCCGGCGTTGCCGGTCTTTCGGCAGCGCTTGCCGCCGCCGAAGCCGGCGCCCGCGTCATCCTCGTCGACGAACAGCCGGAAGTGGGCGGCGCGCTGCACTACGACACGTCCGTCAAGATCGACGGCCAGAACGGTTATGACTGGGCGCAGGCGACGGCCGCCAAGCTGAAGGCGATGGAGAACGTCACCGTTCTCACCCGCACGACGGCCTTCGGCTACTACAATCACAATTTCGTCGGCCTCGTCGAGCGCGTCACCGATCACCTTCCCAAGCCGGACAGGAAGCTGCCGCGCGAACGGCTGTGGCAGATCCGCGCCAAGCGCGTCATTCTCGCGACGGGCTCGATCGAGCGCCATATGGTGTTCGCCAACAACGACCGTCCGGGCATCATGCTCGCCTCGGCCGCGCGCACCTACCTCAACCATTTCGGCGTCGCCGTCGGCCGCAAGGTCGGCGTCTATACGGCGAGCGACTCGGCCTATGAAGCGGCTTTCGACCTGAAGCGTGCCGGCGTCACCATCGCCGCCATCGTCGACAACCGCGAAAAGCCCGGCGATGCCGTGCTGACCGAAGCCCGCAGGCTCGGTATCGAGGTTCTGACCGGTCACTCGGTCATCGACACCAAGGGCAAGCTGCGCGTCTCCTCCATGTCGGTCGCCCGCAACGGCGGCGGTTCGGCCCGCTCGATCCCGGTCGATGCGCTGCTGATGTCCGCCGGCTGGACGCCCTCCGTGCATCTCTTCTCGCAGTCGCGCGGCAAGGTGGCTTATGACGCCGCTACCGGTCGCTTCCTGCCGGGCACCTATGCGCAGGATTGCCTTTCGGTCGGTTCGTGCAACGGCACGGACGGTCTTCAGGCGACGATCGAGGAATCGCTCGCGGCCGGCGAGCTGATGGCCCGCGCCACCGGCAATGAAGGCGGCAATAAGGTCGAGCTTCGCGGCGAAAACGCCTTTGAATGGACCGGCGGCATGGCGGGTGCGGCAGAGGGCGCTGGCATCGACACGACGGTCAAGGCCTTCGTCGACTTCCAGAACGACGTCTGCGCCAAGGACATCCGTCTCGCCGTGCGCGAAGGCATGCACTCGATCGAGCATATCAAGCGCTTCACCACCAACGGCATGGCGACGGACCAGGGCAAGCTGTCCAACATCCATGGCCTGGCCATCGCCTCCGAAGTGCTGAACCGCGAGATCCCGAAGATCGGCCTCACCACCTTCCGTGCGCCCTATACGCCGGTCACTTTCGGTGCGCTGATCAGCCATTCGCGCGGCGACCTGTTCGACCCGGCCCGCAAGACGCCCATGCACGCCTGGGAAGAAGCGCATGGCGCCGTCTTCGAAGACGTCGGCAACTGGAAGCGCGCCTGGTACTACCCGCGTTCGGGCGAGACGATGCACGACGCGGTCAACCGCGAATGCCGCACGGTGCGTAATGCCGCCGGCCTGTTCGATGCCTCGACGCTCGGCAAGATCGAAGTCGTCGGCCCCGATGCCGCCGAGTTCCTGAACCTGATGTACACCAATGCCTGGGATACGCTGAAGCCCGGCCGCTGCCGCTACGGCATCATGCTGCGCGAAGACGGCTTCGTCTATGACGACGGTGTCGTCGGCCGCCTGGCGGAGGATCGCTTCCATGTGACCACCACGACGGGCGGCGCGCCGCGCGTCATGCACCACATGGAAGACTATCTCCAGACGGAGTTCCCGCATCTCAAGGTCTGGCTGACCTCGACCACCGAACAGTGGGCGGTCATCGCCGTACAGGGCCCGAAGGCGCGCGAAATCCTCGAGCCGCTGGTCGAGGGCATCGACATCTCGAACGAAGCCTTCCCGCATATGAGCGTTCGCGAAGGCAAGATCTGCGGCGTGCCGACCAGGCTCTTCCGCATGTCCTTCACCGGTGAAGCGGGCTACGAAGTCAATGTGCCCGCCGATTACGGCCAAGCGATCTGGGAAGCCATCTGGGCACGGGCCGAACCGCTCGGCGCCTGCGCCTACGGCACCGAGACGATGCACGTGCTGCGCGCCGAAAAGGGCTACATCATCGTCGGCCAGGATACGGACGGCACGGTGACGCCGCACGATGCCAGCCTGAGCTGGGCCGTCTCCAAGAAGAAGACGGACTTCGTCGGCATCCGCGGGCTGAAGCGTCCCGATCTCGTCAAGGAGGGGCGCAAGCAGCTTGTCGGCCTTCTGACGAAGGATCCGAACGTGGTTCTCGAGGAAGGCGCGCAGATCGTTGCCGATCCGAACGAGCCGAAGCCCATGACGATGCTCGGCCACGTGACCTCGTCCTACTGGTCGGAAAACTGCGGCCGGTCGATCGCCATGGCGCTCGTCGCCGGCGGCCAGGCCCGCATGGGCCAGACGCTCTACGTTCCGATGCCGGACCGCACGATTGCGGTCGAGGTCAGCGACATGGTCTTCATCGACAAGGAAGGAGGACGCCTCAATGGCTGATCAAGCTCTTCGCAAGGCGCCGCTCGCCGGCCGCCATGGTGGTTCCTCTGGCGCGCGCGTCACGCCCGCCGGCCCCGCAACCCGCCTGGCGTTGCGCGCCGGTCCGGACGCCATCGGCACGCTGTCGCTGGCCTTCGGCCTTGAACTGCCGCAGCGCCCGAAAACCTCGGCCTCCGTCAGCGGCCGTCATGCGCTCTGGCTCGGGCCGGACGAATGGCTGCTGATCGACGAGAATGGTGCGGACCTGATGGGCATCGCGTCGGGCGTCTCGGCGCTGCATTCGGCGACCGACGTCTCCCACCGCAACACGGCGATCCTCGTCTCCGGCCCTGGCGCGGCCGCTGCCATCGCCGCGGCCTGCCCGCTCGATCTCGGCAAGGCGATCTTCCCGGTCGGTGCCGCGGCCCGCACCGTTCTCGGCAAGATCGAGATCGTGCTGCTGCGCACGGGCGAAGAGGATTACCGCGTCGAATGCTGGCGTTCGTTCTCCTCCTATGCCTTCGGCATGCTGGTCGAGGGTGCGGAAGACGCCGGCCTCTGATCTCAGAGGAAGCGGTAGAAAAACAGGGCTGTCTCCCGCGTGCCGGGGGACAGCCCTTCGTATAGGTGCCGATCATAGCCGCCGAGCGTAAAACCCTGGCGCAGATAGAAGCGGCAGGCCGCGACATTGTTCGTCTGCGTTTCCAGCCGGATGCCAGGCAGGACTTTTTCGCCGGCCCATTGGACGGCTTGCTGCATCAGCCGTTGCGCCGCGCCGGTGCCGCGCCACTCGGCATCCACGGCGATATCGTCGATGACGGCGAAGCGGTTCCAGCCCACCGACAGCGCCAGATAGCCGACGGGTGTTTCATCGCCGAGAACGACGAACAGCGCCTTGTCCTCGGCGCACAGGATCTCCGCCAGTTCCGCAGGATCGAAGCCGTAGCTCTTGGGATAGGGCTCGACCGGCTGCGCATGCGCCAGCCAGTCGCCCTCGAAGGGCGGCATGGCCTCGCGCGCGACGAGGAAGGAGAAGTCGCAGGCTTGAAGGACCGGCAGGTCCTCGGCCAAAGCAGGGCGGACCTTCACATGTCCTCCGGCCGATCCTTGGGATCGAACTGGATGATGGTGATCCAGTCCGCCGTCAGCGCCGGCTTGGTCTCGTCCTCGATCTCGACGGATACGTCATAGCGGATCGTCACCATGCCCGCACCGCGGAAGCGAGCCTCGGCGAGCATGAAGCGGCCGCGCACCCGCGCGCCGCTCTTCACCGGCGCCATGAAACGCACCTTCTCGAAGCCGTAATTGATGCCCATCGTCTGCTCGATGATGCGCGGCACGCAATCGTAATTCATCGCCGACAGCAGGGAGAGCGTCAGGAAACCGTGGGCGATCGTGCCGCCGAACGGGGTTTCGGCAGCGGCGCGAACCGGGTCGGTGTGAATGAACTGATGATCCTCCGTCGCCACGGCGAAGCGGTCGATCATGGTCTGATCGACGGTAAACCAGCGCGACAGGCCGATTTCCGTGCCGACAAGGGCGGTGATGTCCTTCAGATGAATGCTGTCTGGCATATGCTTTCCTGCCGCTCGATTCGGCGCCTTCTAAAGCACTTCCGCTTTTCTTCGAAAAGCGAAACGCTCTATCTCTTTGTTTCCGCGCAATTCCGGACGCAAAACCGCTGCGCACTTTTGCTGAAACTGCTTTAGAGAGACGGTTTGTCCGGGCAATGAAGTTCAGTGCTTTTCGACAAAAATTTCGACGCTACGGGGATGAAGCAGGCCGACGGGCGGTTGGTTGACGGAGATGAGGCTCACCCAGCCGTGTCCTTCGGACGGCGGCAGAGCCAGCGCCTGCTCACCGTGCGTACGGTTGATGGCGATTGCGAGGCGGACGCCCTGTTGCTGTTGCAGATCCGCCGTCCTGAAAAGCGCCAGCAGCGTGCCGTTGAACGGTGCTTCCCAGTCGCCGATGCTCATCGGATGGCCGGCAAGTGTCAGCCACTCTACGTCGCCGTCCCGCAGGAATGCCGTCTCGGAAAGGGCGGGAAACCGCTTGCGGATCGCCGAGAGCATGGCCGTGTGTTCGATCAGGCCGTCATCCAGCCGGTCCCAGTGCATCCAGGTGATCGCATTGTCCTGGCAATAGGCATTGTTGTTGCCGCCCTGGCTGCGACCACCCTCGTCGCCGGACGTCAGCATGATGGTGCCGCGCGAGAGGAAGAGGCTGGAGATGAGGGCCTTCACATCGGCGCGGCGGGCGGAGAGCACGGCGCCATCGGTCGTGGCGCCCTCCGCACCGTTGTTCCAGGAATGGTTCTCGTTGTGGCCGTCCCTATTGTCCTCGCCGTTCGCGTCATTGTGCTTCACGGTGTGGGAGACGAGATCCATCAGGGTGAAACCGTCATGGGCGGCGAGGAAATTGACGCTGCGCGTCTCCTCCCCGCCGTGCCGCGAGAAGATATCCGAGGAGCCGGCGAAGGCGGTGACGAAGGCGCCGAGACGATGGCTGTCGCCGCGCCAGAAGGTTCTGGTGTCGTCGCGGTAACGGTCGTTCCATTCGAGGAAGGGGGCCGGGAAATTGCCGAGCTGGTAGCCGCCGGGGCCGATATCCCAGGGTTCGGCGATCAGCACGCGATCCTTCAGCAGCGGGTCGGCGCAGATTTTGGATAGCAGGGCCGAGCGGGCGGAAAAGCCGTCCGTCTCGCGGCCGAGAATCGTGGCGAGGTCGAAACGGAAGCCATCGACGCCGGCATGGCGCACGAAATGGCGCAGGCTGTCGAGCACGAGCTGGCGCACGACGGGGTGCTCGCCGGCAATGGTGTTGCCGCAGCCGGTGTCGTTGATCAGCTCGCCGAGGCGATCCGGTACGTGGCGGTAATAGGTGAGGTTGTCGAGGCCGCGCATGGAGAGCGTCGCGCCATGCCGGTCGCTCTCGCCGGAATGGTTGAAGACGAGATCGAGGATGACGCCGATGTTTTCGGCGCGCAGGGCTGCGACCGTGTCGGCCAGCTCCTTCATGCCGCCGGGCACGAGGCGCGGATCGAGCGCCATCAGGGCGATCGGATTGTAGCCCCAGCTGTTGGAAAGGCCGAGCGGCAGCAGGTGGCGCTCGTCGATCCAGGCAGTGATGGGCATCAGTTCGACGGCATCGACGCGGAGGCGTTTCAGATGGGCGAGCACGGCGGGATGGGCGAGCGCAGCGACGGTGCCGCGCATCGCCTCGGGCACCTCGGGATGCAGCATGGTGAAGCTGCGCACGGCGACCTCGTAGATGAAGCCGCCGGGGCGGAAGAGCGGCGGCTTGATCGCGACGGGCCGGTCCCTCACGACGACGGCCTTGGGCACGATATCCGCCGTGTCGATACTGAAGACGGCGAGGCGGCCATCGTGCCGGAAGGCACGGTCCAGCTGCTTGGCATAGGGATCGACCAGCAGTTTCGCTGGGTCGAACCACAGGCCGTGGTCCGGCGAATAAATACCGTCGGCGCGAAAACCGTAGCGCGTACCCTCCGTGGCGCCTTCGACGAAGACGCGGTGGAAGCCGCTTTCGTCCCGCCCCATGGCGAGGCGGGCGAGTTCATTGTCGCCGTCATTGTCGAACAGGCAGAGTTCGACGCGAGCGGCATCGCGGGAATAGACCGCGAACTCCACCCCGTCCCCGGAGAGCGTGGCGCCCGGTGCGAAGGAGGGGACGGTGATGGTCATGTCAGGTGATCACCGTCGGCGCGTTGCGGCCGGTCCGTGTCTTGATGCCGGCGATTTCGTCGGCGACAGCGATGAGATCGGCCAGCGCCTCCTGCGTGTCGATGGCGTGGCGGGCGGCATCGGGCTCGAAGCGCTCGATATAGACGCGCAGCGTCGCGCCCGACGTGCCGGTGCCGGAGAGGCGGAAGACGACGCGGGAGCCGCCGACGAAGAGGATGCGGATACCCTGGTTCTTGCTGACGGACTGGTCAACCGGATCGTTATAGGCAAAATCATCCGCCGTCTCGACGGTGAGCGCGCCGAAGGATTTGCCGGGCAGCGTGGCAAGCTGGTCGCGCAGGTTGGCCATCAGGCCGTTGGCCGCTTCGGTGTCGACTTCCTCGTAGTCGTGGCGGGAATAGTAGTTGCGGCCATAGGTCGCCCAGTGCTGCTCGACGATGGCGAGCGTGCTTTCCTTGCGCACGGCGAGGATGTTGAGCCAGAGCAGCACGGCCCAGAGGCCGTCCTTCTCGCGCACATGGTTGGAACCGGTGCCGGCGCTTTCCTCGCCGCAGATCGTCGCGAGGCCGGCATCGAGCAGGTTGCCGAAGAACTTCCAGCCGGTCGGCGTCTCATAGATGCCGATGCCAAGCTTTTCGGCGACGCGGTCAGCGGCGCCCGAGGTCGGCATGGAGCGCGCGATGCCCGCAAGGCCCTTGGCATAGCCGGGCGCGAGATGGGCATTGGCGGCAAGCATCGCCAGGCTGTCGGAAGGCGTGACGAAGATGCCCTTGCCGATAATCAGGTTGCGGTCGCCATCGCCATCGGAGGCGGCGCCGAAGTCGGGCGCATCCTCGGCCATCATCGTTTCGTAGAGCGCGCGGGCGTGCACGAGGTTGGGGTCGGGATGGTGGCCGCCGAAATCCGGCAGCGGCATGAAGTTCAGCACCGAGCCCTTGGCGGCGCCGAGGCGGTTTTCTAGGATTTCCTTGGCATAGGGGCCAGTGACGGCGCTCATCGCGTCGAAAACGATGCGGAAGCCGCCGGCCAGATGCTGGCGGATCGCGTCGAAGTCGAACAGGCTTTCCATCAGCTCGGCATAGTCGGCGACGGGATCGATGACGGTGACCGTCATGCCCTCGATCTCATGGCTGCCTTCCAGGTCGAGATTGATGTCGGCGACATCAGCGATCTTGTAGCTGTCGATGGTCTTGGTGCGGGCGAAGATCGCGTCGGTGATCTTCTCCGGTGCCGGGCCGCCATTGCCGATATTGTATTTGATGCCGAAGTCTTCCGTCGGGCCGCCGGGATTGTGGCTGGCCGAGAGCACGATGCCGCCGAAGGCCTGGTTCTTGCGGATGACGTTCGATGCGGCGGGCGTCGAGAGAATGCCGCCGCGACCGACCAGCACGCGGCCGAAACCATTGGCGGCCGCCATCTTGATGGCGAGCTGGATGACCTCGCGATTGTAGAACCGGCCGTCGCCGCCGATGACCAGCGTCTGGCCCGCAAAGCCTTCCAGGCTGTCGAAGATCGACTGGATGAAGTTCTCCGCATAGTTCTTCTGCTGGAAGACGGGGACCTTCTTGCGCAGGCCCGACGTGCCGGGCTTCTGGTCGCTATAGGGCGTGGTCGAGACGGTCTTGATGGTCATGGCTTACACTCGCGAAAGAAGGCTGGAATAGAGGTCGGCGTAGCGCGCGGCGCTGTTTTCCCAGGAAACGTCGGATTTCATGCCCTGGTTCTGGATGCGGCCCCAGATTTTCGGTTCGTTATAGGCTTTGAACACCCGGCGCAGCGCCTGGCGAAGCCCGTCGGCATTGATGGGCGTGAACTGGAAACCCGTGGCGACGCGGGCGGACAGCGCCGCTTCGTTGGCATCAATGACCGTATCGGCAAGGCCCCCGGTGCGCGCCACGACGGGAATGCAGCCATAGCGCAGGCCATAGAGCTGGGTCAGGCCGCAGGGCTCGAAGCGTGACGGGATGAGGATGGCGTCGCTGCCGGCCTGCATCAGGTGCGACAGCGGTTCGTTATAGCCGATGACGATGCCGATGCGCCCGCGATGGCGCGAGGCGGCTGCCAGCAGCGCGCCCTCCAGCGCCTGATCGCCGGAGCCGAGCACAGCAAGTTTGCCGCCCTGCTCGACGATCCAGTCGGCGACTTCGGCGATCAGATCGATGCCCTTCTGCCAGGTCAGGCGGCTGATGATGCAGAAGATCGGGCTGGTGTCATTCTCCAGGCTGAAGCGCTCGGCGACCGCCTGCCGATTGACGGAGCGTTGCTTGAGCGAGCCGGCGGCATAGGGGCGGGCGATGTTGGCGTCGGTCTCGGGGTTCCAGACGGCCGTGTCGATGCCGTTGACGATGCCGACGAGATCGCTGGAGCGGGCATTGATCAGGCCCTCGAGACCCATGCCGTATTCCGCCGTCATGATCTCGTGCGCGTAGGTCGGGCTGACCGTGGTGATCGACCAGGCGGTGCGAAGCCCGCCCTTGAGGTAGCCGACATCGCCGTAATATTCGAGCCCGTCCATCGTGAAGGCCTCGGGCGGTAGCGCGAGCCCCGCGAAGATATCAGCGCCGAACTGGCCCTGGAAGGCGAGGTTGTGCACGGTCAGGACGGTGGGAATGTGCTGCAGCCCGGTATAGCGCATATAGACGGCGGTCATCGCCGCCTGCCAGTCATGCGCATGCACGATGTCCGGCCGCCAGTCCGGCAGCAGGCCACGGGCGATCTCGGCGCCGGCGAAGGACAGCGCCGCGAAGCGCCGCCAGTTGTCGGTAAAATCCTTGCCCGTGGCATCCACATAGGGACCGCCCGGCCGGTCGTAATAGGCCGGGGCGTCGAGCACAAGGATATCGAGGCCTTCATGCGTGGCGGCGAGGATGCGCGCGGGCTCGCCGAGCAGGTCGTCGAACGCGGCGACCACCTCGACCGCGCCCAGCCGCTGCATGACCACGGGATAACCGGGCATGAGCGTGCGCATGCGCATTCCATGCCCGGCAAGCGCGATCGGCAGCGCGCCGGCGACGTCGGCGAGGCCTCCCGTCTTGATGAGCGGGAATACTTCGGATGCCACCGAAAGGATGTTCATGACGCGGCTAGAGCTCCAGCTTGTCGATCATCGGTTGGGTGATGAGGCAGATGCCGTTCTCCGAGCGGCGGAAGCGGCGGGCGTCGAGTTCGGGATCCTCGCCGACGACAAGGCCTTCGGGAATGACCACGCGGCTGTCGATGACGACGTTCTTGAGGTTGGCATGGCGGCCGATCATGACGTTCGGCAGGACGACGGCCCCTTCCAGGCGGGAATAGGAATTCGCCCTGACGCCGGTGAACAGCATGCTGCGGTTGAGCGAGGCGCCGGAGATGATGCAGTCGCCCGAGACGAGCGAGGAGATCGCCGAGCCGCGGCGGTTTTCGTCGTCATGCACGAATTTGGCCGGCGGCTTGATCTCGGCGAAGGTCCAGATCGGCCAGGAACTGTCGTAGATGTCGAGTTCCGGCGTGATGTGGGTCAGGTCGATATTGGCCTGCCAGTAGGCATCGATCGTGCCGACGTCGCGCCAGTAGGCTTCGCGCTCGAAATTCGAGCGGACGCAGGATGCATTGAAGCGGTGGGCGACGGCTTTGCCGTTCTGCACGATATAGGGGATGATGTCCTTGCCGAAGTCGCGGCTGGAGGTCGGGTCGGCGGCGTCGCGACGCAAGAGGTCCATCAGGAACTTGGTGTGGAAGACGTAGATGCCCATGGAGGCAAGCGCGAAGTCGGGATTGCCGGGAATGCCCGGCGGGTCGGCCGGCTTTTCCACGAAGGCGATGATCTGGTCCTTGTCATCGACATGCATGACGCCGAAGCCGGTCGCTTCCATGCGCGGCACTTCCAGGCAGCCGATCGTCACCTGCGCGCCGGAATCCACGTGCTGCTGGAGCATCAGCTCGTAGTCCATTTTGTAGATATGGTCGCCGGCGAGGATGACCATGTATTCGACGCCGTAGTCCTCGATGATATCGATGTTCTGGTAGACGGCATCGGCGGTGCCCTCGTACCACTGCGTCTCGGAGACGCGCTGTGAGGCCGGCAGGATGTCGAAGCTTTCGTTACGCTCCGGGCGGAAGAAGTTCCAGCCGCGCTGCATGTGGCGGATCAGCGAGTGCGCCTTGTACTGGGTGGCGACGCCGATACGGCGGATACCGGAGTTCAGCGCGTTGGAGAGCGCGAAGTCGATGATGCGGGCCTTGCCGCCGAAATGCACGGCCGGCTTGGCGCGGCGGTCGGTCAGCTCCTTGAGGCGGCTTCCTCGTCCGCCGGCCAGGACATAGGCCATCGCGTCACGGGCGAGGGGTTGAATACGCTTTTGCTCCATAGTGTCGCCTCCCAGCTCTGTTATGCGTCCAGCTCGAACATCACGGTCGCCAGCGGCGGCAGGGTGATGGTGGCTGCTATTCTTCCGTTGCCGTGTTTTCTGGCTTCGACGGCGCCGCCGTTGCCCTTGCCGCTGCCGCCATAGATCTCCGCGTCGGTGTTGAGGATTTCACGCCACCGGCCCTCCACCGGCAGCGGCACGGCGTAACCCTCGCGATAGACGGGGGTGAAATTGGTGACGACGGCAATCGGCTTTTCGCCGGGCGCCTTGCGCAGCCAGGCGAAGACCGAGTTCTCCCGGTCGTCGGCGATCAGCCACTCGAAGCCGTCGCCCTCGCAGTCGCGGGCATGGAGCGCCGCCTTGCGGCGGTAGGTGCCGTTGAGATCGCGCACCAGCCGGCGCATGCCCTCATGCAGCGGATATTCGAGCAGGTTCCAGTCGAGCGAGCGGCTTTCGCTCCATTCCTGCCATTGCGCAAATTCTTGCCCCATGAACAGCAGCTTCTTGCCGGGATAGCCCCACATGAAGCCGTAATAGGCGCGCAGATTGGCAAACTTCTGCCAGTCGTCGCCGGCCATCTTGGCGATCAGCGAGCCCTTGCCGTGCACCACCTCGTCGTGGCTGAGCGGCAGCACGAAGTTTTCCGAGAAGGCATAGATCAGGCCGAAGGTCATGTCGTTGTGGTGGAACTTGCGATGCACCGGCTCGCGCGACAGATATTGCAGCGTGTCGTGCATGAAGCCCATGTTCCACTTGAAGCCGAAGCCCAGGCCGCCGTCATGCACGGGGGCGGAGACCTTTGGCCAGGAGGTGGATTCCTCCGCGATCGTCAGGATGCCGGGATGGGCGGCGTAGACGCGGGCATTCATCTCCTGCAGGAAGCGTACGGCGGCGAGATTCTCGTTGCCGCCATATTCGTTCGGCACCCATTCGCCGTGTTTGCGCGAATAGTCGAGGTAGAGCATCGAGGCGACGGCATCGACGCGCAGGCCGTCGAGATGAAACTTCTCCGACCAGTAAAGCGCGTTGTTGATGAGGTAGGACAGGACCTCGGCGCGGCCGAAATTGTAGATCGCCGTGTTCCAGTCCGGGTGAAAACCCTGACGCGGGTCCTCATGCTCGTAGAGCGCGGTGCCGTCGAACTTGCCCAGCCCATGCGCATCGGTCGGGAAATGCGCCGGCACCCAGTCGAGGATGACGCCGATGCCGACCTTGTGGCAACCATTGACGAAGCGGGCGAAGCCGTCGGGCTCGCCGAAGCGGGCGGTCGGCGCATAAAGTCCGGTCGTCTGGTAGCCCCAGGAGGGATCGAAAGGGAATTCGGAGATCGGTAGGAACTCGATATGGGTAAAGCCCATATCGACGCAGTAGGGGATCAGCCGGTCGGCAAGCTCGTCCCAGGTGAGGAAGTCGCCGCGATCGTTGCGTTGCCAGGAGCCGGCATGGACTTCGTAGATGGAGATCGGCTGGCGGCGGGCATCCACGCTTGCCCAATGCTGGAGATGTGCTTCGTCTTCCCAGTCCTGCTCGATCGGCCCCGTCGTCATCGAGGCATTGTTGGGCCTGAGTTCCGAGCGGCGGGCGAAGGGGTCGGCCTTCAGCGGCAGGACCTCGCCGTTGATACCGACGATCTCGTATTTATACGCATGGCCTTCGGTAATGCCGGGTAGGAAGATCTCCCAGATGCCGGTGTCGCGGCGCAGCCGCATGGCATTGCGCCGCCCGTCCCATTCGTTGAAGTTGCCGACGACGGAAACGCGCTTGGCATTCGGTGCCCAGACGGCGAAGTGAAAGCCGTCGATGCCGTCGAGCGTCATCGGATGGGCGCCGAGCTTGTCGAAGAGGCGCAGATGCGAGCCTTCGCGGATATAGTAGTCGTCCATCGGCCCGAGAACGGGACCAAAGCTATAGGGGTCGATGACAACCCATTCGCCGCCGTCGTTGCGGGCGCGGTAGCGGATCGGCTGCTGTTTCTTCACCGCGATCTCACCGGCGAAGATGCCGGCCGGATGGACCTGCGTGAGCGCGCCGATCTCCTTGCCTGACAGCGTCTCTGCCGTCACTTCAGCGGCACCCGGCAGGAAGCAGCGGGCGACATAGGCGTCGCCCACCGCATGGACGCCGAGCACGGCGAACGGGTCCCAGTGCCGGCTTTCCAGGATTGCATCGATGTCCGCCTTCGCCAGAAGCTCTGACGGGAGATTGGGCCGGGTGGCCATCGTCCCTTTGTTCGGCGGTACGGTCATCAGGCTCTCCAAATTTCCTTGGCGTATTGGCGAATGGTGCGGTCGGAGGAGAACCAGCCCATGCGGGCGGTGTTCCGTATGGTCTTCGAGAACCAGGCGTTTTTATCCGTCCAGATGCCATCGACCTCGCGCTGGGCCTTGGCATAGGCGTCGAAATCCGCCGCCACCATGAACCAGTCGTGATTGTAGATGCCGTCGACGAGGCCGGTGAAGCGGTTGCGATCATCGGGCGAGAAGACGCCGGAGGAGATCGCGGCGAGTGCCTGCGACAGTTCCTTCGACTGCTCGATGATGGCGCGGGGATTGTGCCCTTCGGCCCGCACCTTCGCCACTTCTTCCGCCGTCATGCCGAAGATCACGATGTTTTCCGCGCCGACATGGTCGCGCATCTCGACATTGGCCCCGTCGAGCGTGCCGATCGTCAGCGCGCCGTTCAGCGCGAACTTCATGTTGCCGGTGCCCGACGCTTCCATGCCGGCGGTCGAGATCTGCTCGGAAAGGTCGGCGGCGGGAACCATGATCTCGGCGAGCGAGACATTGTAGTTCGGCACGAAGACGACCTTGAGGAGACCCCGCACGGCCGGGTCGTTGTTGATCACACGCGCCACGTCATTGGCGAGCTTGATGATCAGCTTGGCATTGTGATAGCTCGGCGCCGCCTTGCCCGCGAAGAGTTTGACACGCGGCACCCAGTCCAGCTCGGGGTGCGAGCGGATCTGGTCGTAGAGGGCGACAGCCTCGATGATGTTGAGTAGCTGGCGCTTGTATTCGTGGATGCGCTTGATCTGGATATCGAACATCGCGGCGGGGTCGATGCGCACGCCCATTCGGCTGCCGACGAGATTGGAAAGCCGGTTCTTGTTCTCGCGCTTGATCGCGGCAAACTTCTCCTGGAAATCCTTGTTGTCGGCAAAGGCGTCGAGCGCCTTCAGCGTCTCGGCATCGTCCATGAAACCGTCGCCGATGGAGTCACGGATCAGGTTGAACAGGCCCGGATTGCACTGCATCAGCCAACGGCGCGGCGTGATCCCGTTCGTCTTGTTGTTGATGCGCTCGGGATAGAGCTTGTGCAGGTCGGCGAAGACCGTTTCCTTCATCAGCTCGGTGTGCAGCGCCGATACGCCGTTGGTCGAATGGGAGCCGACGAAGGCGAGATTGCCCATGCGCACCCGGCGTTCACCCGATTCTTCGATCAGCGAGATGTTGCGGATGCGCTGATCCTCGAAGCCCTTCTCCTTGCGGGCCTCGACGAGGATTTTGGCGTTGATCGCATAGACGATCTGCATGTGGCGCGGCAGAAGCCGCTCGAACAGCGGCACCGGCCAGCTTTCCAGCGCCTCGGGAAGCAGCGTGTGGTTGGTGTAGGAAAAGGTGCGGCGGCCGATATCCCAGGCCGTGTCGAAGTCGAGCCCGTGCACGTCGGTCAGCAGGCGCACGAGTTCGGCGACCGAGACGGCCGGATGCGTGTCGTTGAGCTGGATGGCGACGGCGTCCGGCAGCGAGGTGAAGTCCGGATACTGCTGGAGATGGCGGCGAAGGATGTCCTGCAGCGAGGCGGAGCAGAAGAAGAACTCCTGGCGCAGGCGCAGCTCCTGGCCGGCCGGCGTCGCATCGGCCGGATAGAGCACGCGCGTCAGGCTTTCGGCCCGGTTGCTTTCCTTCAGCGCGCCGATATGGTCGCCGGCATTGAAGGCTTCGAGCAGGATCGGATCGATCGGGTTTGCAGCCCAGAGCCGCAGCGTGTTGACGCGCTTGGCCCGCCAGCCGACGGCCGGCGTGTCATAGGCCGTGGCGATGACGCGCTCGGCCGGCTTCCAGACGAAGCGCTGCTTGTCCTCGCCGATATTGATCGTCTCGACACCGCCGCCGAAGCCGATCTCATAGGAGCTTTCGCGGCGTTCAAATTCCCAGGGATTGCCGTGGGCAAGCCAGGTCTCCGGCAGTTCGACCTGCCAGCCGTCGGCCATCTGCTGGCGGAAGAGGCCGTGCACGTAGCGAATGCCGTAGCCATAGGCCGGTACGTCGACGGTTGCCATGCTCTCCATGAAACAGGCAGCAAGTCGGCCGAGACCGCCGTTGCCCAGCGCCGCATCCGGCTCGAGTTCGGCGATGACGTCGATATCGACGCCGTGCATGGCGAGCGCCTGGCGCATTTCGTCCATGATGCCGCTATTGGTCATGGCATCGCGCATCAGACGGCCGATGAGGAATTCGAGCGATAGGTAATAGACGCGCTTGGCGCCCGTCGCGTAGGTGCGCCGCGTCGAATCCATCCAGTTGTCGGTAATACGATCACGCGCAACCAGGATCGCTGCCGTCAGCCAGTCGTGCGGCTTGGCGACTTTCGGGTCCTTGCCGATGCGGTATTTAAGGCGCTCGAGCAGCTCTGTTGCGAGCTGTTCGACATCCGAGGATCGTGGAGCGGGCGCGAGGTCGTTGTTGGTAACCCGGTTCATCATCGGTGAACTTTGCCCCTTCGCATTCAATGCGTTCGTTCGTTCGAAATCGCGTTTAAATCAATTTATGCATCTATCCGAAGCGCTTGCAATATACCTTTTCAAGAAACGCCCCGTGCATTTTCGACATGTCTGAAACACGGCGAAAATGCTAAAAAACCCGCTGCGTCGGACGCAGCGGGTTCGATTTTCCAGCCTTAGGGCGGGATTATTTGGTCAGGCGGGAGACCACGGCGGAGGTGCGTTCGCCGATCACCTTGAAGGCGGCGACAAGGGCGGCCATGTTCGTCGCTTCAAAGTAGTGCGAGCCGTCGGTCGCGCAGGCCTTCAGAAGGTTCTGGCCGGCAGTCGGTGCCATGAAGGCGACAGTGTAGATCTCCATGCCGTCCTTCTTCGCGCTGGTGCACGTCGCCAGCGTGCTGGTGTCGTCGCTCGAGTTGTTGTTTGCGCCATCCGTCATGAAGACGATGTATTTCGTCGGCACCTGTCCGTTCTTGGTCTTGTGTGCAGTGTTTTCCGTGGCCGCCTTCAGCTTGTCATAGGCGGTTTTCATGGAGGCGCCCGAGGCGGTCCCGCCGTCGGCGACCAGCTTGTTGACATAGGCGAGCGAGGTTGTGGATCCCCAGGCAAGTTCGCTCGGCGTGTAGCTTGCGAGGTCATAGGAGATCGCCCCGGTCCGCACGAAGGTATTCGTCGGGTCCGCGAGGGTGAACTGTGTGAAGAGGCTTGCGACGGCGAGTTTCAGGGCCCCCATCTTCGAGACGTAGCAGGGGCTCGTCGCCTTGACCTTAGAGCTTCCCCAGTTCTGCTCTGTCCAGTTGATGCACGAGGTAAGGGTCTTGTCCTTCTCGTTGGTGATCCAAGCCATCGAGCCGGATTTGTCGAGGACGAGGAACATCGAAAGCGCGTTCTTCGATTCCGTCGCGCTCTCGGCCGTGCTCTTGGCGTTCATGACAGTCGATTGCTGACCGAGCAGACGGGTAAAGGCGTTGAACTTGACGGTATATTTCGTCGAGATGTCGACCTTGTAGGATTTGCCGTTGCCG
Organism: Shinella sp. M31; assembly: GCF_049199205.1. NCBI lineage: Bacteria > Pseudomonadati > Pseudomonadota > Alphaproteobacteria > Hyphomicrobiales > Rhizobiaceae > Shinella > Shinella sp. M31. The sequence continues at coordinate 45,229 of NZ_JBLZPH010000014.1, forward strand.
AGCAGCGCCGTTTCCGTGATGGTGATATCGGTGCCGGTTGCGAATTCCGGATTGCTATCATCATCCTCAGACTTCCCGCCCTGGGAGGCTTCATCGACGGCAACGCCACCGTTCATCTGCGTCTTGAGGAATTGCATGGCGATGAGCTTGGCTTCCGCCTTGCTCTTGCTGTCGTTTGCCAGGGCGGAGGCTGCGGCAAGCGCGGCAGAGTCGGCTGCGTCCTGCAGGGTCGTCCGCGTCATCACCATCTTGGTGAGATCGATCGCCACGCCGCCGGCCGCTATGATAAGCGGGCAGACAATGGCTGTCATCATCGCGAAATTGCCGCCTCGATCGCCGAGGAGCCGTGCGATCAGGGTTTGTTTTTTCGTCTTCTTCGTCATGAGACTTACCCACCATTGTCATAATGTGGGCTGACGCTAGCAGCGAAATGTTATTTAACGGTTCGGGGCCGTGGTATAGTTTTCGTAAAAGTTTAGAGGCCTTGGTTTTCCGGGTTTTCCCGCTGTTTCCAATCGGGATTACGCCGTCTGCCGTACCGGAACGACATCGACCGCCTGGCTCGTTTTGTGCTGGCCGTATCCTTTCAGGACACCGATGACCGGGGCGACATCGGAATAGTCGCGGCCATAGGCGACGACGATATGGTCGGTGCCGGCGGGAATGTCGTTGGTCGGGTCGAGTTCCATCCAGCCGTTCACCCGGCCGCACCAGTAGCGCACCCAGGCATGCATGGCGTCCGCGCCCTCAAGGCGTTCCTTGCCGGGCGGCGGGATGGTGCGCAGGAAGCCGCTGACATAGCCGGCGGGAATGCCGAGGCTGCGCAGGGCCACGATCATCACATGGGAAAAGTCCTGGCAGACGCCGCGCTTCAGCTTGAACGCCTCACGCGGGGTCGTGTCGACGGTCGTCGCCTTCGGATCGTAGGTGAAATCCTTGTGGATGCGTGCGCAGATCGCCGCCGCGATGGCGCGGATCGTCATATCGGGCTTTACGATCGCATGGGCATACTCCGCGATCTCGGGGCAGTCCTTCAGGCGCGGGCTCGGGCCGGTATAATGGTGCGGCGAGCCGGCATCGAGCGACCAGTAGCCGGCGATATCCTCGGGCAAGTCCGCAACACGAGGGGAAAAGTCGGCGGCCGGTTCCGGCACATCGACATGCACGCGCGCCTGCATGCGGATATCCAGCCGCTCATGGGCGTTGCGGAAAAGGATGGCGCTCATCGGGTTTTCGAAGAAGTCGTTGTGATCGACCCGCTCGCCCGGACCCGGCGTCACGCCGACCGTGCCGGCGATGAGCCGCTGGCGCCCGCCGATCGACAGCGGCAGGACCCGCACGATATGGCGCCCGCCGGAGACCGGCGTGTCGTAGAGGTAGCTGATATGAAGGTTGACGTCGTAGAGCATGATTTCGGCGCCTCCCTTTCGCTCAGCTCAGATAGGTTTGCGCGAGAATGTCGGAGAGCTTCTCGAGTTCCGCCTCGAAGCGCTGGTAGACGGCATCCGTCATCGTTTCCGGCGTCATCACCGCAAGCCCGGCATGCAGGCGCATCGCCTCACGGTAGAAGGGCGACATCTGGCCGTTGGAATAGGCGTTCGGCAGCTGCTCGACCTCGTTCTTGATCTCGTTCAGCTGATAGAGGATCGAGCGCGGGTTGAGCGGGTCGAGCGCCAGAAGATCGGTGACGGTGAGGCGCGCGGTCGCCACGTTGTAGCGGCGGCGGTGGGTCATCACGCTGTCGCCGATCTCCAGCAGCATGTCGAGCGCGCCGTCGGGCGCATCCTCGCCGGACATGTGGCCGAGCAGGCGCGTCATGTGCAGGCCGCGTTCGAGATAGCGGCCGATGGAGAGGAAGCGCCAGCCGGTGAAACGGTACATGTTTTCGTGCACCAGACCGGCAAAGCCCGCGAGCTTGCGCAACAGCACGGTCATGGCGCGTGTCGCGTCGTCGCCCGGCTGGATGCTGACATGGAAGCGCCGCGCGGTTTTTGCCAGATCGTTCAGCGCGAGCCAGCCATCCGGCGAGAACCGGTCGCGGATGTTGCTGGCGGAAAAGACCGCGCTGTCGATGCTGCGGATGAGGCTTGCCGGCACGGCTTCCGACGTGTCGATGTCGAGCGCGTCGAGATAGGTGCTGACATCCTTCAGCAAGGGTTGCTCGGGATTGGCATATTCGGCGTAGCGGCCGTGCCAGGCGCGCAGGATGCGCAATGCGCCTTCCGCCCGCTCGATATAGCGGCCGAGCCAGAACAGGTTGTCGGCGGCGCGGCTGGGCAGGCTGCCGGGCATGTTGCGGATGAAGACTTCCTCGGCCGGCAGGAGCGAAGTGCGCTCGACCGGCTTCTGGCTGACGATCCAGACGTCCGCCGCCGAGCCGCCTTCCTGCATGGCGATGGCCGAGACATTGTCGCCGGCGCCGATACGGGCGAAGCCGCCGGGCATGATCTGCCAGCCGTCGCGCGTGCGGGCGGCGAAGACGCGCAGCGACATCGGCCGCGGCACCAGCTTGCCATCGACGAAGGCGGGGGTGGTGGAGAGCGTCACCGCCTCCTGGCCGACCAGCTTGGTGCCGTCGCTCGCCAGCCATTCGGCAATCGAGTGTTTTGCCGTGTCGCGTAGCGTCGAGCCGAGCACGGATTGTTCGTTGTCGTCGAAGAACGGGCGCGTAGAATAGGCCGGGCCGATGACCATGCGCTCGATATTGGCCGCGACGTGCTCACGCTCCTCCTTCTGTCCGCACCACCAGGTGGCGATCGAAGGCAGGCGCTGCTCCTCGCCGAGCAATTGCCGGCAGATATTCGGCAGGAAGGCGAGCATGGCGCGCGTCTCGACGATGCCGGCGCCGAGCGCGTTGACGAAGGTGACGGAGCCGGAGCGCAGCGCCTCGACCATGCCGGGCGTGCCGATATGGGAGTTCTGGTTGAGCTCCAGCGGATCGGCGAAGGCGGCATCGAGGCGGCGCCAGAGCACGCCGATGGGTTTCAGGCCGGCGACGGTGCGCACCATGACCTTGCCGCCGACCACCGTCAGGTCCTCGCCCTCCAAGAGCATGAAGCCGAGATAGCGGGCGATGTAGGCGTGTTCGAAATAGGTTTCGTTGGCAAGGCCCGGCGTGAGGACGGCGATGCGGTCTTCCGCCGATTTTTCCGCCTGCAACGTGTTGCGGAAAGCGCCGAAGAAGCCGGCGAGGCGATGCGCGTGGGTCTCGGCATAGACATCGGAGAAGGCGCGGGTCGTCGCGACGCGGTTTTCCAGCGCGAAGCCGGCGCCGGACGGGGCCTGCGTGCGGTCGGACAGCACCCACCAGTTGCCGTCGGGGCCGCGGCCGATCTCGAAGGAGACGAAGTGCAGGAAATGCCGGCCGTGCGGCTGCACCCCGACGAGCGGACGCAGGAACTCGCTGTTGGAGGCGACGAGCGCTGGCGGTAAGAGGCCGTTGGCGACCAGTTCGTTCTTGCCGTAGATATCGGCGACGACGGCTTCCAGCAACTCGGCGCGTTGAACGAGGCCGCGCGACAGATCTTCCCATTCGGTTTCGTCGATGAGCACGGGAATGTGGGAAAGCGGCCAAGCGCGATCCGTGGCGGCCTCCTTGCCATAGGCGCGGTAGAAGACGCCGGCATCGCGCAGATAGCGGTCGGCGCGGGCGAAGCGGCCGGCGAGGTCCGCTTCGTCCATGCGCTCCAGCGCGGCGAGGAAGTGCCGCCAGACCGGGCGCACCTCGCCCTGCGTATCGACCATCTCGTCGGCGACGTCGGGAAGCGGAGCATAGGCACGGGCAGGCGCCTGCGCCGTTTGGGCCTCGATCAGCTCTGCCTCCACACTCGTGGTCTTCAATCACTGTCTCCTAGAGGACTAGAGCATTTCCGGTGAACACCGGTTCACCGGAAATGTTCTATCCTTCTGTTTTGCCGCATTGTCCTACGTCGAAGCGATCCCGCTTCGACTGGAAATGCTCTAGATGCCGGACGGCCTGCGCAAATCCAGCGTCAGCGGAAAATCCGCCGGCGGATTTTCCGGCTGCAAGAGATAGCCGCCCGTCGTATGCCCCCACGGCTCGAACCGCGCCAGCCGGCGCGCCTCGGCCTCGTTTCCGTTCACCGGGAAGGTGTCATAGTTGCGTCCGCCCGGATGGGCAACGTGGTAAATGCAGCCCCCGATCGCTCGCTTCGACCATGTATCATATATGTCGAAAGTAAGCGGTGTATTGACGGGCAACCCCGGATGCAGGCCCGATGCAGGCTGCCACGCCTTGTAGCGCACGCCGGCGACCGAGACGCCCCTTGTGCCCGTGCTTTTCAGCGGCACAGGCCGCCCGTTGCAGGCGACCGTGTAGCGTTCGGGATTTGCGGTCTCCAGCTTGACCTGAAGCCGCTCGACCGACGAATCAACATAGCGCACGGTGCCGCCGATCGCGCCTTCCTCGCCCATGACGTGCCAGGGCTCCAGCGCCTGGCGCACTTCGAGATTGGCGCCCTCGTATTCGACCTCGCCGCAGAAGGGAAAACGGAATTCGAGCTGGGCGGCAAACCATTCCGGCCTGAGATCGAAGCCGTTGGCCCGGAGGTCGGCGAGCACGTCCAGAAAATCCTGCCAGACATAGTGCGGCAGCATGAAGCGATCGTGCAGGGTTGTGCCCCAGCGCACGAAGCCGCCCTGCGCCGGGTTGAGCCAGAAGCGGGCGATGAGGGCGCGGATGAGAAGCTGCTGGGCTAGGCTCATGCGGGCATTCGGCGGCATTTCGAAGCCGCGGAACTCGACGAGGCCGAGACGGCCGGTCGGCCCGTCCGGGGAAAACAGCTTGTCGATGCAGATTTCCGAGCGGTGCGTATTGCCGGTGACGTCGGTCAGGAGGTTGCGGAACAACCGGTCGACCAGCCAGGGCAGCGGCGGCACGCCCTGA
>NZ_JBLZPH010000140.1:0-28286 GCF_049199205.1 Shinella sp. M31
AATGCCAGCGCCGGATAACGCTCAATAACGCCATGTCGATCACTCCATAGCCCCCGCTGAAAACATGCGAGGGAAGGTTGGAACATGGGTCAATTCTCAATGGAAATATCAGGCCACGCCGGGTCAGTTCTCAGTGGCAATCAACAATCGAGAGAATGTCTCTCAACAGCCTCTCCGCAGAGACCCTCGGCGCGGCATCTGACGCAGACATAGTTGATGCTTTTGTAAGAGTCGCAGAAGACACCGAATGCGTGTTCGTGCTCGACAACGTCGACAGCTATGTCGACCTCGTGAACGAGGTCTTTATAGGAATTCTCGATAAGCTCGTGCGGGAGTTTTCACGCTCGGCCACGAAAAGCCGGATCATAATAACCTGCCGACCGCGTGCGGCTTATGACATCGTTACCGTCATCACCATTCCGCTTTCAGGTCTGACTCTGCTGGAGACGATCGAACTTTTCGACGAGAGAACAGGAGTAGGCAGGACAGACCCGTCACAGATCGCGACAGCGCACGCCATGACGGAAGGACATGCTTTCTGGCTCGACATGATGGCTGTGCAAGTCGGACGCGCTCCGGGTGTCACATTGAATCTCATCCTGGAAGACATTCGCCGTGGCCGTGAAGGGCCGACCAGCCTGCTGACCTCAATTTGGAAGACATTGCCGGAGCGAGAGAAGGTTGTCCTCCGCGCAATGGCGGAAACAATGCGGCCGGAAAATGAAGAATTAATCGCCGATGTTGTGTCAGCAAAACTCAATTTCAAAAACTTCAAAAAGGCGCTCAAGTCGCTAGTCAACTTGAACCTGGTCCTGGTAAAGCCGGAAAGAAACTCACCCGACCTTTTCGATCTGCACCCGTTAGTCCGGCAGTTCGTACGGCGGACATTTGGCCGTCAAGAGCGAGTTGGATTTATCAAGATAGTTCTGCTACAATACAGCAATATTATCAAAGGCATAGGTGATGCTTTCGGCGTGCACCTTCCGTTTTCGCTCCTGGAGCGCTGGTCGCAAAAGGCAGAGCTTGAGATCGAAGCGGGGATGTTGTCGGAAGCGCTAAAGACGCTGGACATCGCCGACAATGCTTTGATAGGGGCCGGCCACACTGAAGAATTCGTCCGCGTGGCCCGAAAACTGTTTCAGGCGAACGACTGGCAGGTACTCTGTGACCTACCCCACTTCGACGAAGTATGTACCGCCATGATCTCCGGTTTGAGCGACCTTGAGGAGTTTGCTGATGTCGAGGACATGCTGGATAAATATGAGCAGACGATAAGCGTCACGACAGCGCGCTATATCAAGTTCTGCGACGTTAAAGCGCACAATTTTTGGAAAAACAAGAAATTCGAGGAGGCAGTGGAGTGGGCAATCAAGGGTGACGAGCTGAAGAAGTCGACGCATGTCGATACGGCCTACGACTGCGCGCATACCCTTGCGCTAGCGCGTCGGGATGGAGGCGATCCGGAAGGCGCGATCGAGTATTTCAGCGGCAACGAACCGATGGAGAGAATCCTTGATCCTCTGGACGAGACGATTGCTAGCGCACCGCTTCTGGGTAACGTCGGTCGATGCCTGCAGTTGATGGGGCGTGTCGACGAAGCGTTAATTTGCTTCAGAAAATCGGCCATAATCCTCGAAACGGACGCTACTTCGGATCGCCTTGGTAATCAGGCCTTCGCACGGCAATGGATTGGGGAGGCCTTTGAAACTAAAGGTGAGAGGGAGACTGCATTTCTTTTCTTCCTCGACGCTGAACAGTTGGTCGTGAAGGCCTTTCCGGGGCGCGCGCGCGCGCTTCGCGCCGCGATGGATCAAATGTATGGTGTCACGCCCCTTCCCCAGATACGGGCCTCGGAGGCCCGCCGACGGGTCAGCCGCTGGATACACGACCGTAGCTAGAAGCAAACATCGTACGCTCCTTTCGGATTCCTTCAAACCGCCCGCGGTATGATTTCCAGACGTGAAAACGGCTGCATGCGCCGGTCCGTGATTAAGCGTTGAAGTTTGACCCATTCGGCGCGGAAGTTCTCAGTGCAAATCGACACGCAATGTGGCCTCAAGACATTTCCATCGCTGTTGCGCCAGAACCTCGACGGGCTGATCTGAATCGAAGGGTGCCCAATGCCCCAAGGCTGATCACTATTTATTCCTCTTCGCCCCCGGCCGTCTCCTGGGCTTCCTCCTGCACGCCCTTGCGATTTAACAGCCCGGCATCCTCCAGTGCCTCGATGTCGGGCAGTTCTCGCAGCGTCTGCATGCCGAAGGCCGCGAGGAAATGCTTAGTCGTGACATAGGTATAGGGCGCACCGGGCGTCGGGCTGCGTGGCCCAGAGGCAAGGAAATTGGCATGGCGCAGGCTGGCGATCGTGTCGCGGCTGACCTCCTTGCCGAAGATTTTCGACAGATCGCCGCGGGTGATCGGCTGGAAATAGGCAATCGCCATCAGCACCATGGCCTCGAAGTCGGACAGCGCCGGCGCTGCAGTCCGCGTCGGCGCCTGCGACGCCCGGATCGAAACGGCGAAACGCGAACGCGTTCGGTGCTGCCAGCCGCCGGCGACGAAGACGATCTCATAGGGCCGGTCACGGAGTTCTTCCTGCAGGTCATCGATCAGCAGGTCAATGCTGCAGTCCTTGCCGACGACACGGGCTAGCGTCTCCCGGCCGACCGGCTCGGCCGACGCAAAGATCACCGCCTCGACCCTCAGCATCCATTCCCGCCAGCGCAGCTCCGCCGGCAGATCCACCAGTTCCCGATCAAGGAGATATTCATCTCCGGCCTTCGCTTGCCCTGTGCGCCTTTTGCCATGCGGTGGTTTGGCTGCGTCCGGTTCAGCCATTGTCATAGCCCATAGATCCGGAACGAACTGCGGCCGGACAGTTCACGCACGGCGCCAAAGCCTTCCAAACGGTCGAACAGCCGGGTGGCCGCCCAGCGCGACAGGGAGGTGCCGGGCGCCGAGGCCGCCACGGCATCCGCGTCGAGCAGGGCCTGGATGACGGCGCCGGCACCTTTCGTGCGGACCTTTGGTGCTGCCGCGCGCAGTGTCTCGGCGCGGCGCGCGATCTCGCCGGCGGTGCGCAGGGCCGCGCCCGTTGCCTCGGTGAGGGCAAGGCAGACGGCGCGGGCAAAGGCTGGCTCGCCCGGGCGCACGCGGCCCCTGCCCCCGAGCGTCTTGAAGGCCGGCCCATAGCGCTCGGTCATCAGCAGCGGCACGGCAAAATTCCATTTCAGCAGCGCGGCGATCAGCAGATCGGCCAGCATCCACGCCAGCGGTTCGGCGTCCGGCCGCACCGCATGGATGGCGCTCACCAGATCCGCCGCGGCGATCGGCGCCGGGCGGCCGGATTGCAGTGCGTCGTCGGCGCGATCGACCGCCGCGGCGAGCCGATCGTCCCAGGCAAGCCCCAACAAATCGGCGAGCTCGGCCACGGCTTTCGAGGAAAAGACAGGTTTTCGCGTGCCGAGCCTTTTGGTGGCCAAAAGCACCCGGCCGGCCGGGCCGGGATCGTCGCTCGCGGCCGTCAGCAGAAGCGCGTCCCGCAACGCGGGCTCGTCCTCGCTGCGGCCCATCAACCGGACGGCGACGGCGGCGCATTTCAGGGCCTGACGGGAGCGCCAGCAGCCGACCCAGACGGGTGCAGAGCGGACAAGATCGTCCAGCGATTTCAAGGCGATGCCGGCGGCGAAGGCTGAGCCGAGATCATCCGGCTCGCGGCCGCGCGACAGGGCCCAGCTGGGCAGAGCGGCCGTGAATGTCGGGGCGGTAACGAGGGGGGCGACGGGCAAATCCATGACCGATATCGTACATCGGCCGTGCAGATTATGCCATCATTTTCTGCGATAACCGCACGGCTTGTCTTTCCCATATAACGATGGATAATGTTGCATTATCGTTCGTTTTGCTCATTATAGAGAAATGCCGCAAATCATCGACGAAAACAGCGAAATTCACCCTCCGGAGCGCTCTGCGCCGCCGCACAGCACAGCGGATTCTGCGGATGTTTCCGCGGCCGACGTGTCGGCCGGCGTCCCCTCCCCTCTTGCCGAAACCAACGCCGGCCTGCCCGCCCATCTGCAGGATCTGACCGAGCGCGCGCGCGGCTACGTCGCAGCCGCCAGTTCCGCCAACACGCGAAAAGCCTATGCGGCGGACTGGAAGCATTTTACCGCCTGGTGCCGGCGCCAGAGCCTACCGCCCCTTCCCCCGGATCCGCAGGTCGTCGGGCTCTACATCACCGCCTGCGCATCCGGCAGTGCCGCTGGCACCACGAAATGCGGCGGCAAATCCGACAGTGTCTCGACCATCGAACGGCGGCTGGCCGCCCTCGGCTGGAACTATGCCCAGCGCGGCGAGCAAAAACTCGATCGCAAGGACCGGGCGATCGCGACCGTCATGGCCGGCATCCGCAACCGCCACGCCGCCCCACCCCGGCAGAAGGAAGCCATCCTGCCGGAGGACCTGATCGCCATGCTGGAAACCCTCGAAAGGGGGACGCTGCGCGGCATCCGCGACCGGGCGATGCTGCTGGTCGGCTTTGCCGGCGGTTTACGCCGATCCGAGATTACCGGGCTCGATCTTGGCCGCGACCAGACCGAAGACGGCCGCGGCTGGATCGAGGTTCTCGACAAGGGTGCGCTGGTGACGCTGCGCGGCAAGACCGGATGGCGCGAGGTCGAGATCGGCCGCGGCTCGTCCGAGGCCACCTGTCCAGTTGCCGCCGTCGAAACCTGGGTCAAGTTTGCGAAGTTGGCCAAAGGCCCGCTCTTCCGCCGCGTTACCGGCCAGGGCAAGAATGTTGGGCCGGATCGGCTTAACGACCAGGAAGTGGCCCGCCTCGTTAAGAAGACGGCGCTCGCCGCCGGCGTGCGCGGTGATCTGTCCGAGGCCGAGCGCGGCCAGAAATTCGGCGGCCACTCGCTGCGCGCCGGCCTCGCCTCGTCGGCCGAGGTCGACGAGGGTTACGTGCAGAGGCAGCTTGGCCATGCCAGCGCCGAAATGACCCGCCGCTACCAGCGCCGGCGCGACCGCTTCAGGATCAATCTGACCAAGGCCGCCGGCCTGTAGCAGCAGCCCCCTCTGGGACCTTAAGTCGAGATCTATTGAGATAAGGGCTCCTACGGCAAGATGAGGCCGCGTCCTGTCGTCTCGAGATCTTTGAGATTACGAGTGGCAACCTACCGGCGCGATAATCAGGCACCTCCCTCTCGTGTCGCATCAGTGATATGAAGGAGCGATGTGGCACGAGCGACGGAGATGGGACAAGGGAAGACTTGCCTTGCTGGCTGCAGGGGTGCTGGCCTCCAGCATACCGACGGATGCCGCGATCGCCCAGATTGAATGGCGCGCGCCGCCTTGTACTTACTCAATAGCCACCAGCACTGGAACGCTCTGCGTCCGCGAGGCCAGCTTCAATCGCGACATATGCAGGGCGTTAGCCCGCTTCGCCAGCGAGAACGATTTACCGCCCGATTTCTTTGCGCGGCTGATCTGGACGGAAAGCCGGTTCCGTCCAGATGCCGTCAGCCCGAAGGGCGCGGAAGGAATAGCGCAATTCATTCCCTCCACCGCAAGACTGCGCGGCCTATCGAACAGTTTCGACGCTTTGGAGGCATTGAAGAAATCGGCGGAGTATCTCGATGACCTGCGAGATCGCTTCGGCAATATCGGCCTGGCCGCCGCCGCCTACAATGCCGGCGAAGGCGGACTGCAGGCATTCCTGAAAAATGGAAGCCTGCCTCAGGAGACCCGCAACTACGTCCTCGATATCACGGCTCATGCGGCCGAGGACTGGCGCGACAACCCGCCTGCAGCCATCGATCTGCGCCTCGACGGGCAGAAGTCCTTCGAAGACGCCTGCATCGCGCTTGCCGACACGCGGCGCCTCAAGGCCCTGGAATTTGAAGCGGAAGGCGCCTGGGCGCCGTGGGGGGCGCAACTGGCGGGGCATTTCCAGAAGACGGTGGCAGTCAGACTGTTCCTGTCGACCGTTCGATCCCTGCCCGCGCCGCTGAACAAGGAAAAGCCGCTGATCCAGAGAGAACGCAACCGTGCCTTCGGGATGAGGCTGCGATACACGGCCCGCATCGGCCGCCCGACCCGGAAGGAAGCCGAAGCCGTGTGCCTTGAAGTCCGCAAAAGCGGCGGCGCCTGTATCGTCTTCAGAAACTAACCGGGACCAGGTGTTCGCCACATCGTGCCGCGGTGCATAAAGCGCTTGACCCACAAAGTACGGCAAATGGGAAAAATAATAGAGGAAACGACGAGGACGAGGCGGCCGCGTGGAAAACGACACTGGAGTGGCACACAAACGAGTGTTTTGCAGTGAAATCGACCTGAGACCGTAAAGCTGCCCACCGCGCGCCTACATGAAAAGCGCGGTGCGGGAGGAAGTACACCGGGCTTCTATTCCGGCTCACAACACGGGAAGAGGTGCGCCGTCAGCCAGGAACCGCTGGGAGGAGGACTCGGTTCTGACCATTCAAGGCATGCTGCATCGCAGCATTCTTCAAGCAGTCGCCCGCAATTTATGACGAGCCGGTAGAAATTCCGAATGAATTCAGTCGAGAGATGCTGACGATGGTTCCCCCCGATACCCCCTAGCGATATGGCTGGAATTCATCAAGAGGGAAACGAACAGCGAGTTGTGCTGAATCGATCGAAAGTGAACGCCATGGATGAGACGACCGAGACGATGACGATCTCCGACCGGAGCGATTTCGCTCTGTGGGCTATCGAGCGGGCGAAGGCGATTGTCGCCGAGGAAGGCGGCAACCTTGCGATCGCCACCCGAGACCACAGCGACGAAAAGATTGCCGCCTCGGCGAATGCGCTTGGCCAGGCCATCGTCAATGCCCTGCTGGAAGTCTTCGATGGCCTGATGCAGGAATAGAAAGGACCTAGCGTTCGGCCCCGTCCCGGTCGTTGCCGCGCTGGCGATCCTGTTCCGCCTGCCGAAGGATCTGCTGGCGCTGCTCGTCCTGGGCAGCTTTGGACGCACCGGCCTGTTCCCGCGCCGCGCGCAAAGCGCGACCCGCTGCAATTGCTCGCTGCTGGGCGGTTATTGCGGGATCGACAGTCGTCGGCGCTGGCCGAGCCTGGGCATGCGCCTCGTCGACGTGAGACGCCGGCGGTGTACCCCCTCCCGCTGTGTCGCTGACAGAGCGCATTTGCTGCATCTGGATGTCACGGCGCTGTTCTTCGAAGAGCGCGGAGATTTCTTTCCGCATTTCTTCGACGGCCTGGCGGTCCGCGCTGCTATCGACCATTGTCTCCAAGCGGTGCATGGACTTGTTGGCCCGCGAGACGCGCTCGTCGAACTGTTCCAACGATAGGGGCATGGCCTTGTCCTTCTGTTGTTGAATGGTTGCGATCAGAGACTTGAATTCCGACAACTGCTCGCCCGGCGTTGCTCCGGCCCCGCGAGCAACGGCATCAAATCGGTTCTGAAGCCATGGCGATGGCGAGCCAACCGTGGCGGGGCCGGCCGCCTCGATCACGACTTCGGCGCGCACTCCCTGCTTCAGGAGCTTGGCCTGTACGTCTTTGGCGACGGCCGAGGTCTCGCCACCAGGGCCGGCCGCGTCGTTCTGCTTGGCTAGCTCGCGTTCTAATCTGCTGATGCTCGCCACTGTGGGCGCCAGGACATAGACCCCTTTCGCGCTGGCCGCGACGAAGTTGACGTCGACGCCGGCGGAGCGTTGCAGGATAGCAGCCATCGTTTCGCGACTAGCGGACCGTTCAGCGTCGATACGAAGGAGGACATAGCCACTTGCTTGTTGCGGTGCAGCCTGCATTACTTTGTCGACCGCAGCGGCCGCGAACCGGTCGGCCGCCGCGATCACCGACGGCTGCGCACCGGCCTTCTTCAGGTTGTTTGCCGTCGTCTGCCATTTCGGCGCGAGGGCAAGGTTACCATTGGTGAGGGAGATGCGATCGACGACGCCGGCGCGCTTGCGCTCGACGCGTTTGGCGACGGCCGGTGTATGGAGATATCGGAGATCGGTTTTGCCGCGTTCATAGGCGCCAGCCTGCGCCTGGCCATAAGGACGCGTGGCCGCAAGATCCGCGCGCCGGGTGGCGACCATGGCGATGCCGTGTTCGCGCGCCTTGGCGGCAAACCGCTCGCGCCACTCGTAGAGCTCCGGCTTGGTCAAACGCAGGGCCTTTCCGACATCGTCGCGCGCCGAGATTATGGCATGGACATGAACATGCCCCGTTTCCGGATGATGTGCGGTGATCCAGCGATGACCGGCGACCTGCTCGCTCAGGAAATCTCGAACGGCGCACTTCATCGCTTCCGCATCGGTACCCGCCCGTGCCGAGAAGATGATATGGAAAGCGTTGCGGGGCTCAACGGTGCGAATGTGCGACAACCAAGCCCGCCAGACACCGTCGGCCTTTTCTTTGACCCCCGGGCCGCTCTTGACCGCATTGCCTTCGCTGGTGGTGACGGCTTTCTCATTGCGCAGGAACTTTTCGAGGAAATAGCGGCCGGACTTCTCCGAGACGGCTGCGCCGAGAATACGGACTTCGGCCGGAACGCCCGCGTCGGCCAGCCGGCGGGCGAAGTCGGCTTCGGCGTTTTCAACGGCACGAGCCGGCCCCTCCCCCTTCTCGCGCCTCTTCAGCGCGCCGGCGATCTTCTTCGCCGACAGGTCGGTCACGGCATAGACAGAGACCTTTCCATCCGAGTGCCTTGCAAAGAGAAACGGCTTCGATCCGAAGGCGGCGTTCAGGGCGTCATGAAGTCCATCATCATCGACCGCGTCGGCAAGGGTAATGGAAAACGTCGCGAGCGCGTTGACAGCGTAGGCCTCGCGGAAGTCCGCACCCCATGCGGCCAGCGCGGTGGCCCGCTCCTCGCGGCTGGCGATCGCAAGGCCGTCCTGATCGTAGATGGGGATATCGACCTTGCCCTTCTCGCCGTTCTCCTTCTCGGCCTCGCGTGTTCCGAGGTAGGTCATCAAGCCCGCGGCCGACGCCCGGCTGGACACGGTCGATGTCACCTTGATTACGATCGGCTGCGCGCCCGCGGCGATCGCTGCACGGCTCGTCGCCTCTACATCCGATCGATCCTTGACGATCCGCGTCGGCGAGACCGGGCCAACCATGCTCGACGCACCGCCGCTGCCCCCTCCCCCACCAGCCGACCGCACATGCTCGTCATCGTCATCCGAATTGCGTTCAGCGCCCAACGCTTCGACCAGCGCAATGATGCCCTGTTGCGACGACCGCGGCGCTTGCAGGATAGAGGCGATCGTCAGCTCGCTTGTCGAGATAGCGCCACGGCTCGCCTTGCTCGCGACGCCCTTGGTTACAAAACTGCGCTGCGGCTCCTCGCCCGACAGGGCGACACCGATTGCGCGCCGACGGCGCAGTTCCTCATCCTCGTCTATCAAAGAGGCGGCACGGCGGACGGAAAAGGCCTCGATCGCGCCAAGCAGTCTGAACCAATCATGCGCCATGATGGCCTCCCCTTCGCTCCTTGCGGCTGATCCGCAGCATCAGGTCAACGTCCGCCCGCAGCCGAAACACACCGTCGAGTAGGTAGCGTAGGGCGGCGTCAAGATGCGGCTCATAGCCGACGCGCCCCTCATTCATCGCCCGGAGCGCCTGATTGAGGGTTATTCCGATACGCCGTAGCTCCTCATTCGTGCCGCGTAGGGCCTCCGCTTCCACCGGTCCAACCGGGAGCGGCAGGCCCGCCTGATCGCGAAACAACAGCCGGATGACGTCGCTCGCGGTGCGGTTCTCTCCGCAAAGCACCGCGAGCGCCGCGCGCTCCTTCGGCTGGAGACGAACTCTGACCACTTCGCTTCGCATCGCATCATTTCCTTCCCGCTTGCCAGGTTGCCGGAGGTGACCCAGAGCGCCAGAGGCGCGAACCACAGCCCAGCCGGAAGGCGGGGCGACGTCGAGTTTGTACCACAAACTTGACTATCCTGCCACATGACACTAAACTATATTTTACATCCTATATCAACTCCAAACAGACAGGCGCTCTCGACCCAGCTCCCGCAGCCGACATCCGTCCCTCCGGGCGTTTCCGCAGAACAATTGTCCGTTGTCGACGCTCTCATTAACCGCGGCATCAGGGGTAACTAGGAATAAACCTTTATTTATCGATAGTTAGCAACATTTCAATTACTCGTTATCAACGGGCAATTGATGATTGCCCATTCACCATTACCCGTTGTCATTGGGTAGTCATCAATCGTCAATCATCAAAGGACAACGAACAATGAACAATGATTCCGTTGCGGAAAGAGAATGAGATAACTAACTATAGTTTAACACAATGAAGGAGCCGCCATGATCATCACCATCGCCAACCCGAAAGGCGGGACCGGAAAGACCACGCTCGTCCGCGCTCTATCCGGCACGGCCGCCCATGCCGGCAACGACGTCTTCCTGATCGACGCCGACAGCAGAGCCAATACCATGCGCTGGGTCGCGATGTCGAAGCAGATGGAGGTATGGCCGGACAGGCTGGAGGCGGAAAGTTGCCTCGATCCCAACCGGATCTACAAGATGGCGATGCAGCGCCAGCAGGAAGGCAAGATCGTCTTCGTCGATATCGAAGGAACCACCAACGAAAACCTGTTCGCCGGCCTCTACTGTGCTGACATCGTCCTGATCCCGCTGCAGACAACCCAGGACGACGTGGTTGCCGGGATGCAGCTCGCGCTGAACCATGTTCCGGTGGTCGAAGAAGATCAGAAGCGCAAGCTCCCAACGATGATCGTCATCAACCAGCACGATCTGGTCACCGGCCGCGCCAAAGCGCATGAGCCGCTCCGGGAAATTTTGCGCGAGAGCGGTGTCGCTCTCGCCACCCAGCCGATTGCACGACGGGCGTCCTATCAGTCGATCGGCGCCGCCGGCACGCTCCAGACATCAGCGAAACCGGATATGAAGGCGATCGCGGAAATGGAAACGCTGCTTGGCGAGCTGCTTGCCCTCTACCGGTCGAAGGCCAGTGAGGCAAAGCAATGAGCGAAGGCGCAGACAGCAAGAACCTCGTCCTTGGTTTGATTTCGACGGGCCGCGACCGCCCTTCGGTTCGCGAGAAGCTAGCGCCCGCTGCAAAACTCGCAGTAGAAGACCAGGCGGCGGAGCCATCACCGAAGCCGCCATTGGGGCGCGGCCAGCTCCGCGACATGGTGGCCAAGGGCGAAAGCCGCGATCCGATCGCCGGCAAACGCTTCCGCGACACCGAGAAAGTCACCACCGGTATCCACATACGCGCGGAGGTGCACAAGAAGCTGAAGGTCCTCGCCGCGATTGAGCGGCGGAAGTTCAACAGCTACATCGAGGAGGCGATCGACGACTATCTGGAAAAGATCGCCGACCGGATACCCGATATTTCCTGAGCGGGAACAGGGAGGGGTCATCACGCGCTCCGCTTCTCGGCCCCTCCGTTCATCCGCAGTGCCGCCATTAGCATCGGCCCAAGGCCGAATTCGCCACGCTTCGCCCTCCGAGTGAGGTCGCGCAGATATCCGCCCGCCGAATTAATGAACTCCGCCCGCTCCAGGATGCAGGCCACCGCAATCGCGGCATTTTCCGGCCCGAGCACCTCGCAAGCCTCCTGATAGGCCGACGGGCTGACCCCGAGCATCGACCGGACCGTCACGGCGGCCGTCATCAGCTCGCGCCAACTCTCGATCCGGCCGCCAGCCATATAGTCGGCGATCTGCGGGCAAGCTCTCAACACCAACGGTAACGGGTAAGCCTTCAGCGGCTGGACAATCCGGTTCGGTTTCTGGCTCGGCATCTCGCCCTGCTCTTTTTCTGAGCGAGGTTCAAGTTCATAGATGGATTCGGGTTTTGAATTATGTATGTGGCATCGGTTTTCGACGTCATTGCCGTCGCTTTTTTGTGTTTTTAGGTGAATTTCCAGCTGGTTGAGGATTTCTTCGCGCAACATCAGCATTTCTTCCAGGACAGCGTCGACATCCTGCTGGCTTGGAGACCGCGGCAAGCGCGCGACGAGCGCGATATACATGGCCTCGATACGGCTCCAATCGCCTTCGGCGTCCTCTTCCATTGCGGCAGTAATCAGCTTGCGGACGTCGCGCCGGCAAATCGTCAGCGCCTCGCGTGTACGCTTGAAACGCAGCGTCTCGGCCGCTGCTTCCTGCGCAGCCAGCGCGATTTCGCCTGCCCGTGCGATGAGAGGCGCGAGATCGAAGCCGAATGCCTGCTCGATCTCGCCGCCTCGCGACCGATGCGCGTAGCGTTTGCCGTTCGGGCTGTCGCGGCGCTGGATCAGGCCCGCCTCGACTAGGATGCCCAGGTGCTTTCGTAACGTGGTTCCGGTGATGCCATGGGCGCGGATCGACAACTGCACGTTCGATGGGAACACCACCAGGCCCCGCTCTTCGGAGAGTTCCGTGTCGGGATAAAAGCTCAAAAGCGCATGGAGAACGGCAAGCGCCCGGTCCTGGAGACCGAACACCGCCTTGGCTTCACTCAAATCCCGAAGCACCTTCCACTTGTCGATCGCCACCGCCGGCTTGGTGTCGCCGGCTTCAAACTGCCCTTTCAAAAGAGCGAGCGTCATTGGCCGCCGCCCGAAGGGCGTCGTCACCCGTCCACTTTGCATTTCCCTCACCTTTCAAAAGGCAAAAGAAATCCGCTCACCAAAACGGTGCCAAAGACTCTTGACTGGGATTCGTGGAAATGCGATTCTCGCTCTTGTCACGGAATACGAGAGAGGCTTCCACGGTTTTACCGCTTGGGGGCCTTTTTCTTTTGCATCCTACTCCTGTGTTTCAGTCTTAACGGTGCCTGTCCCTTCCGAGACATACGCGGCGTAAATGTCTGGCAGCTTCCGCAGGAGAAACTCCGCAAAATCTGGCGAATCCTTCGTTTGGATCGTCACCTTCACAGCCCGCTTGGCGAACTGGGCCGTGGCGATCCGGCGCCCCTCCCCTGTCTGGATGACGCGCTCGTTGCTGACGGCGGCCTTGCGCGGCGTCAGCGCCCGCATGACGGCCTCGAAACGCAGATCGCTCGAGCGGGCGCGAAACGCGCTATCGTCGATCAGCTGCCGCCATGCCTCTTCGCCATTGGCCTCGGTGATCAAGCTCGCCATGCTTTCCCAGCGCGGGCGGCCGATCGAAGGCGCTGGCCCGATCGCTTCGATCAGATCCGCGGGGAGGGAACTCGCAAGTGAGATCATCCCGGACAGAACGCCCTTCGACGTCGTCGTCAGCGCGTCCATGATGACATGCCGGCGAATGCCCATCTCCTCGAGACGCAGGGCAAACAGCGCCTTCTCGATGAAGGAGAGGTCCAGGCGGTCGGTATTTTCCTTGCCTTGGGCGCGGATCAGATCTTCATCGGAGAGGGGCCGGACGACCGCCTTGACCTTGGAGCCGATCTGTCGAAGCGCCTCCAGGCGGCGATGGCCGAAGGCGAGCTGGTACTCCCCTGGGATCTCGGGGTGCGGACGCACCAGAACTGGGACGATCTGGCCGGATTTGCGCAAGCTTTCACGCAACTCGACAAAGCTCGTCCCGGTATAGTCGTCGATACGGTCCTTGACGAAGGAACGATGAATGACCGCAGGATCGAGTTCGACCACGGTCTCGCCGGCTTCGAGTTGCGCGCGAAGCCGATCAGCTTCCTCGGCCTCGGTCGCCAGATTTGCAATCGCCTGGTTCATCGAATTCAGCGCACCGGACTGGACCGCCGGCTTTTGCCGCAGCGCAGCCTCCGCCGTCGCGGTCACCGCAGGCTGCTGGATAGGCTCGAGAAAGCTTTTGAGTTGGTCGCTTCGCCTGCTCATGTCTTACGCCCCCAGGCTTGTTTGACGAGCATTTCGATTTCACCGTTCATGTTGTCGAGCGACTCGATCGCCCGGTCGTAGGTGGCGCGCGTGAAATTCTCGCGCCCGACCTCGTACAGCGTCTGCTTGGTGATGCCGGCATCCGAGATTGCTGCTGATTTGACCATGGCGTTGGTTAGCACCCGATCCCCGAATAGGCTCTTCAGCAACCCGACGATCTGGCCTTGCGGGCCGTCGCTCGGCTCGTAGCGCGTGACCGCGTAGCGGAAGAAGTCGTATTCGGCATTGCCACCCGCCTTTTCGACAACATCGAACAGGCCGGCCGTCATGTGCAGGAATTGCGACATCGAGGCTACGTCCAGCATCTGGGGGTGGATGGTGACGACGACACTGCGGGCCGCACAAAGAGCCGACAGCGTCAGGTAGCCAAGCGAGGGCGGGCAATCGAGGATTACGACGTCGTAGTTTTTCTCGACTGACGCAAGCGCGGTGGCAATGCGCGTGAAAAACATCTGTTCGCGATTGCGCGACCGTTCGCTGAGGATGCGCGGCGTGTCGTGCTCGAACTCCTGAAGTTCGAGATTGCCCGGCATGATGTCGAGGCCGGTAAAATAGGTACTGCGGATGATGTCTGCGAGCGGTCGCTGCTGATCGTCATAGCGGATAGCGCCGTACATAGTTTCGTTTGGACCGAGGTCGAATTCGGGCTGGATACCGAAGAGTGCCGAAAGCGACGCCTGTGGATCGAGATCGACAGCCAGCGTGCGATAGCCTCGGAGCGCGAAATATTGCGCGAGATGCGCGGCGGTCGTCGTCTTGCCCGACCCACCCTTGAAATTGGTCACGGCGATGACCTGCAGCGTTTCGTTGCCGGTGCGCTGCGGCGAGTAACCCTTCTTGTTGCCGCTCAGGTAGTGTCGGATCTCGTGGATCTGCTCAAGCGAATAGAGGCGGCGTCCGGCGCCATTTTTTTCCGCATCGGGAATGCTCCCTTCCGCCGCCAGCGTGCGAAGGTAGGCATCACTGATTCCGATAAGCTTGGCGGCCTCACCCGCCATAAATTTGCGCAGCTGCTTTTCGGCCGTCGGAGGAAATGCGCGCGCCCGCAACTGCTGGAGCTGCGCGCTGAGGAGATCGGCGTCGGCCTCGATGAGGCGGGTTAGCGATGGGACCGCTGATGCACGCGCCAGAGACTGAGTAGCGACTGAATTCATTTTAAACGCTCAACCGAGTGAAATCCGCAATTGAGCGTAAAAATGATCCGAGTCGCAGAGCTGGTCAAGGAGAATTGGATTAACGAAAGGTTAACACCTTCCCTTCCGAACAGAAAGTTCTCACTGCGGGCTTCTGTCTTTTGGGGAGGTGCCCGATTCGCGAGTCTTGGCATCTTGCAAGCACGAGCTCTCCCCTTCCCTTCTCTTTTCTGCGTGTCGCGATTCTCAGACAAAATGAGCGACCAGGAAGTGGTGGACAGATTGAGGCCACCTTGGCGAGAGGATCGTCACCGGGATCGGCGAAGACCTCCCGCGGGCTTCAGGAGCGCTCGCGCGTGAATAGAGCCGTCCCTGGCAAGGGCTCGCCCGATTGCTTCATCCATCAACGTCCTGAATCGAAGGTGACGCACCGATTCATAAGTCTCGCTGGACGATAACCAGCCGATCGCCGATTCTTGCCGTATGACAATCGTGGAACCCTACCGTATTTATATTGAACGCACCGACAAGACGCGCAACATGGCGCGCTTTTATGCGATGTCGATCGAGCCGACATTATTTGGGGAAACCGCGGTGACGCGGCGATGGGGAAGGATCGGAAGCACAGGGCGGGAGATGGTCTGCCATTTCGCCCGCGAGACAGATGCCGTAGCGCTCTTTCTCGAACTGTTGCAAAAAAAAACGAGCCGGCGGCTACAAGCTGTTTGTCTCGGCCTCAAGCGTGAATGAAGTCAGGTAAGGTATTGCCTAGGGCGCCGCGAAACTCGGTCGGTTGCGGCTTGAAGAGATCTGCCGTGACCAGAACCAGACGATCGCTCAATAGACCGTAGATCCCGCGCAATGGGCTACGCCTACTGGCTGATTGTGGTGACCCAGGTGATGGCTCTAGGAATCGTGCCATTATCAATCACGAAGTTCCCACATCGGTTGGGCTGCGGCCTGGACGGGCGAGTTCAAAGCTGTTGCCGGCAATCGAAAGAAGGTGTTTGGCAGGCGATTGAGCGGTGACTTGCTGAATCCCGCCGTTCTCGTAGCGGATCATCAGCCATTTGCCCTGCAGGTCGACGTCTCCCGAATCCGACAGGTCATATTTAACCAAAAGGTACGGTCATCGCGGTCGCGGCACTCAAGGCCCACATGTCAGTTTCGGACGATCATCTTGAGGGGAAGACCAGGGGCGCCATTGAATTCGGTCGGAAAGGGACAGTACGGTTCGGCCGTGACGATGATCAGACGGTCGCCCTGCAGGCCGCAAATCCCTGGCCCGTTTCCCAGGCCCTCTTCCAGGGCGAAGATTAGGGTGATCGATCGCGGCTCTGAGGCAGCGCCAATCGCGAAGGTGCCTTGCGATGTGGGATCGCGTCCGGGCACTTTCACACTGAATGTATTGCCGGAGAAGATGGTAAGCGCTTGGGATTGCACAGACGGCTGCGTTGGCCCATCACGGTCCGTCTCCCACATTTCCCGCCACCGTCCTTGCAGCAAGCGAAAACCGGCTTTCCCGCGCCTGGCGTCTCAACATCGTCGAAAAGGTGGCTGCGCGGGTGAGAGGCGGCCAGCGACCAGGCAGCCAGTTGACAGGAAAATCCGCCTTAGAAGGGCGGCTCGGCGCTTGTTGCTTCGGTCATTTCAGCGAAGGCCGCCTCACGTTCGGCCAGCGCGAGTTGAAGTTCGGCTTCGATATGGCGGCGCTCGTCAGGATGGGCGTTGCGGAGTTCGGCATCGAGTTCGAGGATCGTGCGGTCGAGGTCGTAGGTCATCGTCATCTCCTTGACGTTTGAGAAAGATGACGCCCGCGGTCATGGTGGCGGCGAGGGGTCAAGGAGCGCGGCAGCGACCGGCAGCGCCGGCGAGTGGGGGGGAGCCGATTTTGTCGAGTAGCGGCAAAATTGGGGGAACCGCTCGTCCTTGAGGCCTTGCCGTCGCCATGGCACCCTCGGTCGGACTGAGCAGGCATTGTGGGTTCTTGGGGCACCACTTTTTTGGGCGCAGCGCAGCGCCCGCCTCAGGTCATCCCTTGCGCGGGAGAAAGTTCTCAGCTGAGAACTTTTCCTCGGAAGCAAATAGAAGAGAGGCTCCGCTAAATGACGGAGCCTCGTGGTTGGCGGCCTCAGGCGTCGCGCTTGGGGCGGTTCCAGACCAGGTCGTAATCGCCCTCGTTCTGCGAGGGCCAAAGGGCGGCGTTGATCGGAGCGTTGAAGCTCGGATCGTCGAGCTTGACCGAGATGTAAGTCTCGCCGTCGTTGGAGGTGGCATTCCAGCCAGCGCCGACTTCGGCCATGCCCGACATGATGCGGAAGTCGGGCGCGTCGCGGGAGGTACGTTCGATCGGATTGAGGCGTGCCTTCATGGTGACGGTAAGGGTGCGGACGGTGCCGGAGATGACGTTGCCGGATGCGGTGAAGTTGCCGATGACTGCCATGGTCGTGATCCTTTCGGGTTATTCGGGCCGCGTCCATCGCGTCCTCGATGGCTGTCGATGAGATCGGGGACGATCGGACCGCACCCACCAGGCCGAAACAACGTGGAGGACGGACGGGAGAAGCTTTCTTGGCGCGCGAGGAATGGCGGAACGGCCGCCAGGGGAAGAATGCTGCGCAGGCCGTTGCGGGAGGACGATCGCGGCACGGCCAGTCTCCGATCAGAGAAGCCCCGTCGAGGACGCGGTGGCCGCGGCCAATCCGGCAAACGGTCGGATCGCCGACACAGACATCGGTGGTCCCACCGCCCGCCGTGACCGACAAGGCCAGTTCTTGCCCCTGCTTTCTCCTTCCGGAGAGGATCCACGCGGCCGCATCCTGCGGAGCCCATAAGAGATGCAGGCGGACGAGGCCGGCGGTGTGACCTCGGCCGCCACCACAATGGCGAACTGGGTCCGCAGCCTTCATCACCGCGTCGGTACACGTGCATCAGGTTCGCCCCCCAGTGGAAAAGGAAACGGGAGACTCCACAAAGAAGCAGGGTACAAGAACAATATCGGCATCGTAAAAAGATGATGGCATACAGCCGGTCGACTCTCCGGCTTCGGTGGCAAAGGGTCGAGTTTGCCATGACGCGGGCACCGCTGGCACCCACCATGATCGGTGACCAGCGTAACGTATCGGGGTCCGCCGGGCGATCCCGGCGCCTTGGCCACGGCCGACGATCTTCGTGAGCCTTCAGGGACCTGTGCCGAGCTGTCTCTCCACGACGCTTCAGAACGTGGGCACCGGAAACGCATGATAGTCAAAACCTCGATGCGAAAAGTTCTCAGCTGAGAACTTTTTCTCGGAAGCAAATAGAAGAGAGGTTCCGCTCGATGGCAGAGCCTCGTGGTTGGCGGCCTCAGGCGTCGTGCTTGGGACGGTTCCAGACCAAGTCGTAGTCGCCCTCGTTCTGCGAGGGCCAAAGGGCGGCGTTGATCGGAGCGTTGAAGCTCGGATCGTCGAGCTTGACCGAGATGTAGGTCTCGCCCTCGTTGGTGGCATTCCAGCCAGCGCCGACTTCGGCCATGCCCGACATAATGCGGAAGTCGGGCGCGTCACGGGAGGTACGTTCGATCGGGTTGAGGCGTGCCTTCATGGTGACGGTGAGGGTGCGGACGGTGCCGGAGATGACGTTGCCGGATGCGGTGAAGTTGCCGATGACTGCCATGGTCGTGATCTTTTCGGGTTGTTCGAGCCGCGTCCATCGCGTCCTCGATGGCTGTCGATGCGATCGGGGCGATCGGACCGCCCCCACCGGGCCGCAACAACGTGGAGGACGGACGGGAGAAGCGTTCTTGGCGCGCGAGGAATGGCGGAACGGCCGCCAGGGGAAGAATGCTGCGCAGGCCGGTGCGGGAGGACGATCGCGGCACGGCCAGTCTCCGATCAGACAAGCCCCGTCGAGGACGTGGTGGCCGCGGCCAATCAGGCGGCCGGACAGGCCACACCTTTGACAGCCAAGCGCCTGCTGCCGTTTTCCATGTCGATGTCGTCAAACGTCGCGAAGATCACCTTCTCAACCAAGGATCGCAGATCGCATGGTCGCTATCCCCGCCTCAATTGTGGACGGCTTTCGAGTGTGTAGCTGGCCCAGCGGCCAAATGGTGAGTTCCAAATTCGCCCAGGGTCCGAAGAGTGCCACGCCGGCGCATCCTCGCTGGTGACGCTTCTGCGCATGCAGTCGACCTCGGAAACTGAAAGTCCAATCAGCAGGCATTTCGGACCGAACGGCATGCCGCCTTGCATCGAGGCGACGCTTGATTTCCCCTTCCGAGGTTGACGAGGATCGGTGCTGTTGTCGAATTAGGCAATCCAAGAACTCGCCTGCAGATGTTACCGGTCACTTTGACGACGCTCCGTCAGTCGGAGGACCTCACCCGGCGCCGTTCCGTCTACAGCCAGGCCGCAGACAAACACGGCGACCATCGTGCCACCCTCGACCGGCTCCTCGTAACGATTGCAACCGTTCGTTCCTGGAGTCGCCGGTACTGTCGCCATCAAGCGCTCCACCCCCAGTCGACGGTTAACAGAGTATTAATTCTAGCTAAGAAAAATTCAATGCCCTCCGTCCGAACCCGAGAAAGGGGAGGCGAGGATTGGAAGCTGGCAACGGAATGGAACGCCATCAAGCTGCCTCCCCGTCCTCGGCCACAACCGGCTGCAGGCCGTGAAGATAGGCGACGGCCCGTTGCGCGTGCGCGGCGGCCTGGAAGATCGCTCTTTTGTCGTTCGACAGGACGTCCAGCCAGGACTGAACATAGGAAGCATGGTCGGGGCGCGGTTCCAGTTCGGGAGAGATGCCGAGGTCTGCACAGACGAAGCAGCTCGAAAGCTCTGCCACGAGTTCTTCTCGCACCCGCTCGGTTCTGACCTTCGCGTAGCGGCTGAAATCGCGCCCAACCCGGCTTGGAAGCGCCGTCCAATGGCCAGCCTCATGGCTGAGGGTCGCGTAATACGAGGCCGCGTCCCTGAAACTCTCGAAGACAGGCATCTGGATGTGATCCGTCGCCGGGCTGTAGAACGCCTTCGCGCCGCCGTGGCGGATCATTGCGCCGGTGTTGCGGAAGAAGCGATCGGCATGTTCGATCCGCTCGACCGGATCGAGAACGGGGGCGGGTGGGCGATAATAATGCTCCGGCAGGCCGTCGATCTGTTCGACGTTGAACACCGAGTACGCCTTGAGGAAGGGGATTTCGCGCTCGATGTCGCCGCCGCTGCCGTCCGCCTCCGTCCTGGTGAAGCGACTGGCAAACACGACCGTGGAGCCGGATTCTCCCTTTCGGACGGCCGCGCCAAGTTCGAGCGCCTGCTTGAAGGTCATCCACATGGGCGAGGAGAAGCCCCGCGCGATGCCTTCGGACCACAACAGCAGCACGTTCATCCCCGAATAGGGAAGGCCGTTGTGCCGCAACGGCCGGGTGATCCTGCCCTCGGCGTTGGACGCGCGCCAGGGCTGCACCCAAGGCCGGACGCCCTTTCCGAGATCCTCAACGATCCGATCGGTAATCCGCGTATAGACGTCGACGCGCTGGCTTTCCTGCGTTTTCCTCATGTTCTCAACCTCCGTTCCAGAGGTCGCGCCTATCGCGACCCGTCGCGGCGGTCCGAAGGCCGGGGCATCAGGGGGACGCGCACGCGGAGCGCCGCAACGAAGTGGAGGAGGGCGCAAGCCCTTGCTGGGAAACCCCGGCCCCGGCAGGACCGAAGTCGGACGGGTCGTGTCGCGCCGGTTTTTCCTCTTATTGTTCGGTCTTGATCGGGCGGCGCGCTGGCGGTGGGAGCATTAGATACGCTATATATCTGACCATCTGACTAGGTGAGAGCAATGAGTAAGCAAACGCAACTGCCAGGAACCAGGAGGCCGGCGATGACAGGGCGCTGGAAGCTCGGACGCGAAGGCGCGCTTCAGCGAGGTGGTCCGGCACGCCCGTGAAGACGGTCCCCAACGGGTGACCGTGCGAGGCCACGATGCGGTCGTCATCATGAGCGTCGAGGAATTCGAGCGGCTGGCGCCAACGACGCCACGTGTGCCCTTCGTCCGGTTCATGGAGGATCTGCATCTTAGCGGGCTCGATCTCGAACGCGAGCCCGACCACGGCCGGGATATCGACCTTTGAAGGGCTGGCTGCTCGACACCGATGTGGTCGCCGCATTGATCAACCCGCAGGGCGCGCCTTCAGTGAAGGCATGGGCCGCAAGCCAGGACGAAACCACGTTTCATCTCAGCGTGCTGACGCTCGTGGAATACGACAAGGGGATCGATAACCTGCCGGACGACCATCCGGACCGGCCCCGATACATCGCGGCGCGCGACGCGCTGGCGGATCGGTTCGGTGAACGGGTTCTCTCGCTCCGCGACGAGGCCGTCCGACGTTGGGGGCGCATCTCGAGAGAGGTGAAGAAGGACACCGGGCACCCCGCCGCCGGTGATCGGCACGCTTCTCGCAGCAACCGCTATCGAGCAGGATCTCTATCTCGTGACGCGTAACGTGAAGGACACACGGCGCTCCGGCGCGGTCGTGTTCGATCCATGGACCGATGATCCGGCAGCATTTCCGCTGAGCCCACAACGACGAAAGCCGCGGTAGCGCCAGGGAAAGTCCGCGTTCCAAAGAACGGGCGTGAAGGGGACGGATTTGGGGGTAGGCGGGGCCGAAGCCCCGCCGGTGGCAACTCATCCAAGCGCCGCCATCTGCGCTTCGGCCGCTTTGCGGTCGAGCGCCTGGCCAGGATTGTCGACCGGGCGGTCGAAGGGCTTCCAGGCTTCGCCGACGACGTGTTCGTAGGCCGCGACCGCGCCTTCGGCGGCCATGCGGAGCGAGAATGCCTGGATGCCCATGTCGGCCGCGAATTCTCGCTTGCGCTGGGCGGAGCTGTCGTAGCCGACGATCCCGTCACGATCGTCGCCGCGGGCGTCATTTGCCGCCTTGGCCGTCGCGTCGCGGGCTTCCGTCACAGCGCGGCTGTAGAACTGCCCGGCTCCGTGCGCCGACCCGACGAAGGCACCGACGATGCGCTGCAGGTGGATCTGCATGGCTTTGTCGGCGAGGCCTTCAGAGAGGCTGTCGGCGGTCTCGACGATCAGCCGTTCGTGGATATCGCGGATGCCGTCGCCATCGACGACGGCGGCCCCGAAGCTTTCGGCGATCAGCGTCGCCTGGGCCGCATCCGGACAGCTGAGTCGGACCATTTCGAGGGAGGAGCCCTTGCGGAGCGGGACGACGCGAGCGGTCTGGCGATTGGTTGCGGGCTTGGCCATGTTCGATTCCTTCTCGGTTTCTTCCGAAGGCTCAGCGCCAGCCCCTTGCCGGAGCGCCCTTCGGTGCGGTCGAGAAAAGCCGGCGGTCAGACGGGCGCTTTCACAGGTCCGGGGCACCCGATCGAGCAAGGCAGGCTTGCGGACAAGCGGGCGCAGCCCTGCGCGGGACGCGGGCTTGCCTTGCGAGGGGAGGACGAACCGGCCGCAACGCGGCGCGCAGCGGCCTTGAAACGACCGGCCGCCGGATTATGACCGTGCAGATCCGAAGGGTGCTCCGGCAAGGGGCTGGCATGTCTCCAGAACTGGGCGGAAATCGGCGGGACCAAATACCCCGCGCCATCAGACTGACGGCGGTGATCAACGACGCACGCCATTAAACTGGTCCAGCCTCACCACGCCTGAGAGACCGTGTTGATGCATCGTGAACCGAGGCCGTCATCACGTCATCGAAGACGATAGCCGCAATTTCCAGCGCACGATCCGGGTGAGGCTGCTGGCCTCGATGGGATGCTTATCGAGAGACTGCGTTATCATCAGTGATCGCATCGGCCTTCACCAGAGCCGCCTTGGCGCGAGGCAACCAGTTCTCGAAATCATGCCGCGAGATGCCCATCGACTGCACCGGCTCCCGCAGAAGCGCCACGAGTTCCTTGAACAGTGCGGCTCTTCGCTCGACGGTTTCGCCATCCCGCGGGAACCGGGTTCCAGCAGGGGAGGGCGCGTGCAATGGGACGGGAGGTTTCTTCGGGCCTGGGGAGGAGGGGCGTCCTACCTACTTCAGACCTATGCGGACACGGTTCGCAGCCCGCGTCGCGGGCGGCTGGTCAGGGGCTGCATCAGCGGCGGCGAGCGCATTGGCCTCGTCGACGATCTGGCGATCGCTACAGCCCTGCAGGACAGCACGGAGATCCGCAAGTAGCTGTTCGACGCCCTCCTGCAGCGCGTCGTCCTCGAAACCGGCAATGAAGCGCTCGGCGGCCTCAAGCGTCCGGTAGAGGGGAGGCTGGCGGTTGACTACCGCCGGGCGGGCGGCTTCTTCCAGATCCACGACGGTGACGACGCCGTCCGGCGCCTCGACATTGTAGATGTTGGCGGACTTGTCTGGTCGGCAGATTATGGCGTACGCCTTGCGCGCTGCGTCCAATGGAGAGGCGGCGTCATCGATGTCGATGTCCCATGAAACGCGGTAGGTCATCTCTGCCTCCCTTACGACGCAACGGCATCGGGCAGGTAGCGCAGATGCACTGGCAGCTTGGCGGCGACCTCCTCGTCGGTAAGGGAATTAAGCAACCTTGGCACGCTGCCTAGTTTGCCGCCGAAGAAGAGCACGGTGCGCTGGCCGCGCGACGCATAGGGCCACCGGTCACCGGTATAACCACGATAGGGCTCCGCGGTGCTGCTCCAGATGTGCTCGAGACGTTCATCGCGCGTCATCGCCCGCACGGGCCGGCTTTCGCGTTCGATGATGGCGAGGCGCATTGCCTCGACGGCGTCATCATCCGAAAGATCGCAGTATCCATGGAAATAGCGGATGGCGTCGTCGATGCTAAGGGCGAAGAACACCGATGTCACCGTGCCGGTCAGAAACTGGCGGAGCGCAAACATCGAGCCGCGAATCCAGAGTGGAGCTTCGACGGCAAACATATAGTCGTGTTCCGCCTCATCGATCTCGAACCATTCCCCTGCATAGAGGGTGGTCGCATCATCGGCATTGTGCGTCGTGCGCCCGGTATGGCGGTCGAACATGCGATACATCTGGCGGCGATCGGCGACGCCTTGGAAAACCTTGCGGATGGCGGGTGCGGTGGTCATGTGCGGCTCCTCGAGTTTATCGGACCGAAGCGCGGCGCAGGCATCTCGACCTCACCTGTTCTTCAATCCTCTGTTACCCCTCCCGCGCCGCCGGCATCGCGAGCGGCCGGGTCAAGGGCCGGCTCTGCCGGGCAAAGCCTCCCTTGACGCGGGCGACGCGCATGCGGCAGGCCTCCTCTTGTTCCATTCCTCCCTTTTTTCCTGTTTCTCCTTCCCTTTTTGCTGCAGCGCCTCGTTCCAATCGTCGGCCAGCGGCCGGAGCCGCTGCCAGCGGCAGCCGGCGTTCTCGGCCAGCGCACGTAGGCGCTCGGCATAGGTCTCCCCCTGATCGTTCGCGTCGGTCGCGGCGACCAGCATGGCGCCGGGGCGAGACGCCAGGGCGCGCAACGCGGCATCCGTCAGCGGAGACCATCCCCCGCCGGTGCTGAGGTAAAGCGAGCCCTCCCGTAGGCCCTCGAAGGCGGCAAGGCTCATGGCGTCGATCGCCGCCTCCGTCACGCACATGCGCAGGGCATCAGGTCTGCCAAAACGAAAGAGGGTCTTCGAGCCGCCGGTCGAAAAGCCGCGCCAATCGGGGCCGCGCTCCTCCCAGCCGCAGACGACTCCGAGATCATCCGTATGCGCCGCCCACATGCTCCCGTAAGGACCCTCTCGCAGCCGATTTTCCGCGATTGCCCGCCGCAGAACCATCGGAGGCAAGAAGCGGGAGCCGACGAGGTAGCGCCAGGTCGCGGAACCACGCCATGGGGTTCGCCTTGCCTTCCACTGGTCGGCAAGGCCCAGCACGGCACGTCGCTCGCGCGGCGCCCAAACCGGTTCGCTGGTCCGGAATCCGATGAGGCCGGCGACGGTTTCGAGGCATTCCCCGAAGCCGACATTATCAAGGCGACACACGAGGGCGAAGATGTCGCCCTTATCGTCGCTGTGGGGATCGAACCAGCCCTTTCCTTCATGTGTCACGATGACGATCTCGCCACCGCGTCGGTATTTGACTGCCCGGCGCGTGCTCTCCTTGACGTCGATGGCAAACCCCGCGCGCTCCAGCAGCGCGCCACAGTTGACCTTGTCCTTCAGCTCCGCGATTTCTGCTCTTTTCATGCTTCTTCGGCCGCGCCAGCGGCCGCTCCCTTCGTTCTCGTCCACACACGTTGCGCAGCAAATCCAGTCCCGCCGCACCAGGCGGCGGCTGCAAGGGCGCGGAGATTGGGGCGAGGGCACCCGAGCCCGCCGCGGCGCAGCTTCCCTTGCGGGCGCCGCATGGATGCGGCACCCTAGGCCGGAGGGCAGGGCAGGCTCAATGAGCCGGCCCGAAGTCGAAGGGATCGATCTCGTGGATCACATCGACGTCGGCGTCGTCGAGTTCCTCGCTCGGCAGCACGCCGTACTCGCCGGCGGATCGGAACAAGGTCACCGGAACCATGAGGGTGCGCGCCAGGTGAAACGCATGGGATTGAGCAAGAGAGAGAGCGTGCGACATCGTGAGGCTCCATCGGGGAGCGGGCTAATTCCCGCTCGATGGCGCCATGATTGGCCCGGGCCGGGGCGCGATCACCGCGAAGGCGCATGCCGAAGCGGCCGCAGCTTGCTAGCGGACCCCCTGCGGGTTGATCGCACAAGCACCGAACCGGGCCAGGCCGCCATCCCAGAAGAGCGGGATTGGGACGCCCCTGCTGGAGGCGGGATATGCCGCGTGAACGTCGCGTCAGAACTCATCTCCTTCGCTTTGCCCTGGATGGACGCGTCCTGTTTTGCCGACGATCCGTGGCGCTATCTGCCGCGCGGTCGAACGCCGGAGATCAGCCGGGACACCAGGGTTTCCGCCGGCCATCCCAGCGACGTACGAGCCCTAGCGTGACAAGCCGGTCGCCGACATCGCCGTTGTCCGAGATCACCCGCGCCAACTGGCGCCGATAACGATCGAGCTTGCCTCTCACCAGGCTGATCCGCCCGTCGTCCAATAGCCGCACGAGTTCGTTTTTTGCCTTGACCGCCGCCGACCGCTCAGCGGCGCATCGTCCATCGATCCAGCGCGTCGATGTTCTCGATGCGGATTTTCTCACGGCCGCCGCGCGCGTCGTGCAAGATGAAGCTGTCCCCGTCCCAGACAAGGATGGTGACCGACCGGCAGGTGTCCTGTTCGCACAGGGTCGCCTCGGCGGCGGCATGACGATTCTCGGACGCTACGCCGACGCATGGTGACAACAAGCCGGCGAGCTACCACCGCGACGCGTCGGCAGAGGTCACGACGCTTTCTTCGAAACAAGATTGAAAAGCTGGGCAATGACATCGGTCGCGTAAATCTGCTCCCCTTCGCGTTCATAGTTCGAATTCGAGATCCTGGACTCGACATAGACGAGATCGCCCGCGTCCATTGGCCTCGATCCAATCCGCCTGCTTCCTGTCGAGGATCGTCACCTGCACCCAATCGGTAGCGGTTTTCCGCTCCCCGTCGGCTTGCCATTCCCTGTTGGTGGCGATGTTCACCTTCAGCACATTTTTGAGCGGTATAATGTTGCCGACGTGGCCAGGCAGGGTATGCCGGTTAACTGTACGCATGGATTTAAACCTTCCTTAACCGAAAAAAACGATCTATCTGTTGACCCCGAACCAATGCCGCTCGGTTTGGCCAGAGGTGTCATTCTTGATGTCGAAGAAATAAGGTTCCGGCCTGAGCGGTCGGGGTATGGAGACCGTTTGTATGCAGCTCCGCTGCCGATCAGAGTTGTAGAGGCCGTGCACATTGCCCTGGCAAATGTTGACTGTCTTGACGCACAGGTTCCCCTCCCTGGCGAAGCCATTGCGGTCGTTGCTGCTCCCCACCCGATAGCCCTCCGGGCATTCCGCATATCGCTGATATCCTGGCGCGCCTGTGCCCGCTTCCGGGCAGATCGGCCAGTCGAATCCCGGCTTCTTCATCGCAGAGATCAGCCGGTTCATCGGCGGATGGCAGGCGGACACGCCCCGCCAGGACGGGTTGGAAGACGAAGCGCACAGCAGGACTTCGCAGCCCCATTCGCTCGCATTGGCGGCGGCCGGAAGCAAAACGGCCGCCAGGAGCGTTCCGACGATGATGTTGACAGGTGTGGCTATGGCGGACATCGGCAATTTCTCATCATTGACGACAATTCGTAAATTATAGTTTATATGGCGATGGCGATCAAGCGTAAGAAGGCTGACACTGATCTTGGAACCATGATCCTGCGGAACATGGCGGCGGTTATGGAACGGGAGCGGGAGAAGCGTGGGCTGACCAAAAAAGAGCTGGTGGAGCTCTGCGAGATCACCGCGCCCTATTATTTCCGGATTCTCGATGCCACGGCGAACCCGTCGTTGCAGGTGATCTCGCGGATCAGCACGAACATGAAAATCCCGCTTCAAGAGTTGATGATGGGCATCAAGGACAGCAAAAGCTGAACCGGATCGCTCCGCTGAGCGTCACGGTCGCGACGGGGCTGCTGCGAAATCAATAAATTATATTTTATCATCACTCTCACAGTCGGTCTGGGCGCAGCGTTCGGGCTAAAAAGGAGGGTGAAGGGTCTTGAACCACTGGCTGCTTGCGGCGCTGCTGCTGACGACACCCAACGCATGGGCCGCGGACAATCCGATGTGGCGGAGCGGTTTCGCCTGGTCCTGCGCATTTTCTTCGGTCCTGCGTTGCAAGCGCACCGTCGATTGTGCGGCGGCTCCGGAAGAGGGGGTGATCCGGCTGGATTATCGCGAGAACCGACTGACGGATTTTCAGGGCACGGTCCACCCGATCAAGCGCCACTACGTCCAGAGCGTCCCCGCCAGCCCGATCGGGAGCGAGGTCAAAATCGAACTCGACACCAACGAGGTGATCTGGCTTGCGGCGGCGGATGGGGCAAGGATGTTTTCCGACAACTGGATTGGCGCGATGTTGTCGCCGAAGGCCGGCGTCATCGTGCGGGAACTTCGGCCGTTGGTCTGCAAGCCGACAAAATAGAGCGCATCTCGATCGCGCTCTTATGCCTAGTGGAGGCGCCCAAACAAAGAGATGATGAGGTCTCTCGCAAGACAGATGGAATGCAACGGGATCATGAAAGGCGCGCGGCGTTGGAGGCGATGCGGGCGGGGATCTCTTTCAGGCTGTGTGAGCTCAAGCCGAGGCGCGACTTGCGGGCTCGTTGATCCTATCCTCCCGATCGCACCTGCGCGAGCAGCTTCTGGCGGAAGACCTCGGCCGGTGTCTTGTAGCCGAGGCACTTGCGTGGCGT
>NZ_JBLZPH010000141.1:0-29343 GCF_049199205.1 Shinella sp. M31
GGGGAGGTTTGCGGTTTACCCGAAAAGTGGCTCATACCGTTAAAGTTCCCACGTCGCGCACAGCCCGGAAGTCTCACCCCCGCCCGACGAACGGCATGTTGGTCGCCATCACCGTCATAGTCAGCACATTGGCATCGAGCGGCAGGCTCGCCATATAGATCACGGCATCGGCGACGTGCTTGACCGACATGGTCGGTTCGCTGGCGATTTCGCCATTTGCCTGCAACACGCCGGCATTCATCCTAGACGTCATGTCGGTGGCGGCATTGCCGATGTCGATCTGGCCGCAGGCGATGTCGTATTTGCGCCCGTCGAGCGCCGTCGACTTGGTGAGGCCCGTGATGGCGTGTTTCGTTGCGGTATAGGGCGCGGAATTGGGGCGCGGCGCGGTAGCGGAAATCGAGCCGTTGTTAATGATGCGCCCGCCACGCGGCTCCTGCGCTTTCATGATCCGGAAAGCGTGCTGGATGCAGAGGAAGGCGCCGGTGAGGTTGGCGGCGAGGATGCCCGACCACTCCTCGAAGGGAATGTCCTCCAGCAAGGCCGGCGACACATTGGAGCCGGCATTGTTGACGAGCAGGTCGAGCCGGCCGAAGTCCCGCTTCACCACATCGAACGCCGCAGCCACGTCGTCCGGCTTGCCGACATCGCAAGCGATGGCCCGGACGGGATTGCCGGTTTCGCCGGAAATCTCTGACGCCGCCATCTCCAGCACGTCCGCGCGACGGCCGGTAATGACGACGCGATATCCCTCCGCGCTCAAGCCCCGCGCAATGGCAAGGCCGATGCCCGTGCCGCCGCCCGTCACCAGCGCGATCCTGCCGTTTCCGGTTCTGCCCCAATCGGTCATGTCAGCCCTCCGCCGCTCTCACCCTGCTCCGTCAGACCCGGCGCGCAAACGCGACCGTTCGGACATCCAGGCTGGATGGTGGAAGCGATACGGAGCGGCGGCGCAGCCGGGGCGCGCCCGTTCTACGACGCGTTTCCGCGCTTGACCAGCAAGGAGGCGCGACTGTCCGCAGCGAGCAGTCCGCCGATCTCGATCAGGAATGCAGATGGATTCGCTCGCGGCGTTCACGCATCGCCACAAGCTCTTGTTCGATATGGATTTTTCGCGCCTC
Organism: Shinella sp. M31; assembly: GCF_049199205.1. Classification (NCBI taxonomy): domain Bacteria; kingdom Pseudomonadati; phylum Pseudomonadota; class Alphaproteobacteria; order Hyphomicrobiales; family Rhizobiaceae; genus Shinella; species Shinella sp. M31. The sequence goes on from NZ_JBLZPH010000141.1 coordinate 1,122, forward strand.
GTCCATCGCCGCTGCGATGGTTTGGCCCATCACGCGCACGCAGTGCTCGGACAGCGGCTCGGTAGCCCCATGGCATTCTGCTGCATGAATTTTGTTGAGTGCGCTGGCGAGCAGCCGCGCATAGTCTTCCGGTTTGCGACCCATATTCCCCACCTCTTTTTGATTATGACCACATAAAACCACATAATGCGGCAAAAAGCCACACCTTTCTCTCGGGAAAATGAAAAAATACCGAAAATTCCGAAGCCCTATCGAAGCCGGAACACTGAAAAACGAAACTGTTTAGGAATGAGCCAGAAGCGGTCAAAAAGCCTCAACCGGCAGGCGGAAACACGATCTCGGCCTGAAAACCGTCACTGCGGCCCGGCACCGGCGAGCTCAACACCAAGTTTGCCCGCATCTGCTGCAGCAAGCGGTCGGCAATGGAGAGGCCAAGGCCGGAACCGGCAGCGACCGTCTTGCCGCGGGCAAACCGCTTGCGCACCGCCACAAGCTCCGTTTCGGAAAGCTGTGGCGATCCGTTGGAAATTTGCACGTTTCCCTCGCCCGTCAGATGAATCTCCACAGGCTCGCCGGCCCGTCCGTGCAACAGCGCGTTCTCGATGAGGTTTCGCAGGACGATGGCGAAGGCATCGGCCGTGCCCTCGTAAAGGCGCGGTGCGGCAAGCTCGCTCGTGAAATGGATACGGTTAGCATCCGCGGAGGCGCGCTGGAAATCAGTGACCACGACGCCGACCACATCGGCGATGTCGAATGTGGTTTCCGCAACGCCGATGCCCGCTTCGGCGCGGGCAAGCTGGAGCAGCTTTTCGGTCAGCTTCGTGAGCTTTTGCAGCGAGGCCTCGATCTGCTGCGCACGGGCGCGCGTCGGGCTGTCGTCGAGTTCCGAGAGCAGAAGCTGCGTCTGCGCCAGCGCGCCGGCTATGGGCGTGCGCAGTTCATGCGCGCTGTTGGAGGTGAACTCCCGCTCGGCGGCGATGACGGCGCGCAGGCGCGACAGGAGCAGATTGACCGAACGCAGGATCGGCTGGAGTTCGTGCGGCAGATGCGCCGCCTCGATGGCCGCGAGATTGCCGCCGTCCTTCTCCGCGATCGCCGCCCGCAGCGTCTCGACCGGGGCCAGCACCCGCCGCACGGCAAACCAGACGGCGGCGATGGTGATCGGCACGATCAGCAACACCGGCAAAAGCAGCGCGAGCGATCCCTCGCGCGTCGCCTCGTCGCGCTCCTCGGCGGTGTCCTTGACCTGCACGAAGGTCACGCCGTCGGCCGCCACCGCAGTATAGATGCGCCCGTCCTCGGCCTGCCAGAAACCCTCCTTCAACGGCGCTTCGAAGGGCTTGGTCGTCGCGGAATGCGAATGCAGGAGAACGCGGCCCGTCAGGTCGCGCACCTGGTAGGACAGATATTCATCTTCGACGGGCGTGCGCAGTGCCTCGATGCGCTGGGCCTCACCCAGATCCTGCCGGCTTCTCAGATCATCGAGCAGCAATGGCGTCAGGCGCTCGGCCGTCTCCTGCAAAGCGCTGTCATAGATCTCACCGAACTCGTCCTGCATGATGAGCGCACCGAAACCGACCGCGACGAGCCACAGCACCGTGATGGTGACCGTGACCCACAGCATCAGCCGGCCGGCGAGACTTTGGTATTTCGAGCGCGCAGCGCGACGTGCATCCGCCTCTTCCGTCATCGCCCCAGCCTGTAACCGATGCCGCGCAACGTCTCGACGCAATCCTTGCCGAGCTTCTTGCGAAGCCGGCTGACATAGACTTCCACCGTGTTGCTCTCGATCTCCGAGCCGAAGGCATAGAGCGCCTCCTCGATCTCGCTCTTCGAGACGATGGCATCCGGACGGTTGGCAAGCCGCGCCAGAACGGCCCATTCCCGGCCTGAGAGATCGACCGGCGTGCCGTCGCGCAGCACCCGCCGGTCGGTAAGCTGAATGGAGAGCGCACCGGTCTCCAGGACCGGCAGCGACGAGCCGGAATAGCGCCGCGCCACGGCCAGCATGCGCGCGCCAAGTTCGCCGAGATTGAAGGGTTTGACGAGATAGTCGTCCGCCCCGCTGTTCAGACCTTCGATCCGGTCGGAGATCTGGTCATGGGCGGTCAGGATGATGACCGGCGTCACCGCACCGGCCCGGCGCAATTCCGTGAGCAACGTCAGGCCGCGGCCATCGGGCAGGCGCAGGTCGAGAAGGATCAGATCGTAATCGACCGCCCGCGCCGCCGCTCTGCCGTCATCCAGCGTCTGCATCCAATCGACCGCATGGCCGAGACCGGCCACGTAATCGCGCACCGCTTCGCCCAAAACGGCGTCGTCCTCAATCAAAAGAATTCTCAAGCCAGACTCCCGAAATTGGGAGTCACAATAGGCATCACGCCTTTCGCCCGCAAGCACGCGTCAAATCCGCCGGAAGATCGGTCCGGTCAGCTCGTCGCACCGAGCCGGCAGGCTGAGATGATATCGAGCGCCGGGTCGCGCACCTTGGTTTCCACCCGCATCATGCCGAGCACCGAGTGGAAGAGGTTGTCGTGCGACTGCGGCTTCGTCGTTTCTTCCTTGAGGCAATCCGCCGAATAGGCCGCCTTGGCATCCTTGCCGAGCCACAGCACGAAGGGCACATGGGTCTGCTGCGGCGGCGCGATCATATAGGGCGCGCCATGCAGGTAGAGGCCGAATTCGCCGAGCGATTCGCCATGGTCCGACATATAGAGCATGGAGACGTCGAGACGGTCCTGCTGGCTGGCCAGCCGGTCAATAACGCTTGCAAGGATGTGGTCGGTATAGGCGATCGTGTTGTCATAGGCATTGACGATCTCCTCGCGCGAGCAATCGGAGAAATCCGCGCTGCGGCAGTCGGGCACAAAGCGGCGAAACGCCTCCGGATAGCGCTGGTAGTAGGCCGGGCCATGGCTGCCGATCTGGTGCAGGACCAGCACGGTATCCCGGTTCACCGAGCCGATCCAGCCGTCCAGCGCGTCGATCAGCACCTGGTCTTGGCATTCGCCGCCCGAGCAATAGGCGGGGTTGCCGCTGTTGATCAGCGAGTGCACCTTCAGAAGCCTGGCGATTCCCTTGTCGCCAGTATTGTTGTCCCACCATTCTACGTCGATGCCGGCATGGGAGAGCACGCCGAGCAGGCTCTGCGTCGCAAGCCCCTTGCGGTGCGAATATTCGGCGCGGGTATAGACGGAGAACATGCAGGGCAGCGAGACGGCCGTCGCCGTGCCGCAACTCGTCGTCTGCGGGAAATAGAAGATATCCTTCTTCGCCAGTTCCGGATTGGTGTCCCGTTCATAGCCACCGAGCGAAAAATTGTCGGCACGCGCCGTTTCGCCGGCAACCACGATCATCAGGCGCGGCTTGCGCCCGGTGACCGGCCCATCGCTGACGCGTGCATCCTCACCCAGGGGCGCTGCGACGATGTTGATATTTCCGGATTCACCGACGGCGAACTGAACGGCGGTGACGAGCGGCACGAAGGGGTTCAGCGTCTCGAACCAATCATGATGCGAGCGCACCGCCGCGGCATAGACGCGGGCATGCGAAAGGCCTGCGACGAGAGCAATGACCAGCGCCGGCACGATAACGGCGAGATTACTCCGCACTTTCCGGAAGAAGGACCGGTGGCGGACCTTCACCCAGATAAGCAGCACTACGGGCAGGATGCCGAAGATCAGCATGTGGAGCACGAAACCGGGCGTGATCAAATGCCCAGCCTCTGCGCTGTTGGTTTCGGCGGCATTGCGGATCATCTCGATATCGATGACCACGCCGAACTGATCCATGAACCAGGCGCCGGCGGCGGCGGCCAGAATGAGAACGATGAAGACCGGCTTCATCACATACTTCACCGACACAGCGACACAGAGCGCGATGTAGAGACAGGCGACGCCGATAGCGATAGAGGCGAAGGTCGTCGGGCGGCCTTCCAGATAAAGCCAGCCCTTCGACCAGAAGCTCTGGTTAGTGATGGCCAGGAGGTAGAGTGATGTCAGGATGGCGACCGTGATGCTGCCGAGCTCAGGCCTCCACAGGCCCTTGCGGCTCGTTGCTCCGGTGTCTTCGCGCATCGTCTGTTCCCTTCCGTCACCCTGCCGGCGCACCGCATGGGAAGCGCCAGCCTGCCCGTCCCTGCCGGGGCAAGCTGACACCAGGCTGAACGAAGCTGCCGCGCTATTCAGCGTCACGTCAGCTTTCGCCCCCATAAGACTTCGGACACTGCATGAGGTGACATTTGAAATCGAAGCTGCTCAATCCGGGAACGCTGTTCGTGACCGCCTTGGTCGTGATGATCCTGGCAATCCCTTTCGCGCAGCTGGAGCTAACCCGGGCACGCGGCGACGGCATACCGCAAGTTCTCCTTTGGCGGGCCGGTTAAAACTGCCATCAACGCCTATTTTCCACCATTGCCAAAGCGAAACCGACTTTTCGCATAGCGATCGGATCATAGTGTCCTAAATCCCGAGAACCGATTGCATTTCGCAATCAGATTTGCGACAAGAGGGCATCAAACGCGGAGGTCGCCATGAAACCGGTTCTCTATGCTCATCCCTTTTCCAGCTATTGCCAGAAGGTACTGACCGCGCTCTACGAAAACGGCACCGCGTTCGAATACCGCCTGCTCGATCACAACGATCCCGAGACCCTTGCGGATTTCGAGCGGCGCTGGCCGATCAAGCGGTTTCCCATTCTGGTCGATGGCGACCGGCAGGTGATGGAAGCGACCATCCTGATCGAATATCTCGACCTGCACTATCCGGGACCGATCAAGCTCATCCCCGCCGACCCGGACAAGGCGATCGAGGTGCGCATGCTCGACCGCTTCTTCGACAACTACATTTCGACGCCGCAGCAGAAGATCGTCTTCAACGCCATCCGTGCAGAGGCCGATCGCGATCCCTATGGCGACAAGGAAGCCCGCGACATGCTGGAGCGCGCCTATGCCTGGCTCGACCGGCATATGGAGGGCCGTATGTGGGCATCGGGCGATACGTTCACGCTGGCCGATTGCGGCGCCGGTCCCTTCCTGTTCTACGCGGACTGGACCCATGCCATCGATCCGGCCTTCACCCATGTGCATGCCTATCGCAAGCGCCTGCTCGCCCGCCCATCCTTCGCACGCGCGGTGGATGAAGGCCGCCCTTTCCGGGCCTATTTTCCGCTCGGCGCGCCGGACCGCGATTAACCGGCCGGGCACCCGCGCCGCTCGCGGGCCGACGTCTTGCGGGCCACGCCGGTGACGACGAGCACGGATGTTTCTTTCCGACGCTCGACATGGCCATGCAGCGCCATCCGGCCGAAGTAGAGCGCATCCGTCTGGTTGATGCGCTCGCGATCCGCCTCGGCCAATCCGTCCAGCACGGGAGAGATGCTCTTGAAGGTCTTGCCCGAAGCGAGATCGCGCACCATCGATGACGGGCACGGCGCCTTGAAACAGCGCAGGCCATTGTCGCAGACGACATAGAGGCGGTCCGCCGCGGCAACGGGTGCGGCAAGGCTAAGCGACAAAAGCGCCGCGCAAAGGCAGTCCCGGATTTTCATGCCGCATCCTCCGTGTGAATTGCGGCCGAAGCGCAATCAGTTCGGCCGCCGGTCTTCGGCGCGCATTTCGGCAAGCGCACGGATGGCGTCCTGCCGTCCGGTTTCGCCGAGCGCCTCGAACAGGCGCGCCGCATCGACCCGCATGCCGAGGTTCTTGTAGGAGAAGGCGCGCAGGATCATCAGATCCGTCGGCTCGGCGCGCAGCTGGCTGCGCTGGTCGAGATAACCGATGGTCTCGCGATAGCGCTTGGCGCGGAAACTGCTGACAGCCCGGTCGGCGAGAATGGCGGTCTGAAGCTCGGCCCCGCGGCTTCCGTCAAGCTTGGCCTTCGTGGCGGCGACGGCGGCGTCGCTGGTCAGTCCGGCGCGCAGATAGGCAAGGCTCTGGCCATAGGCCGCGTCGCTGCGCGTGCGTCCCTCGCCATTCAAAGCCACTTCGAAGGCCTGTGCGGCTTCCAGCGGCCGGTTGCGCTCCATCAGGCACCAGCCGAGCGTCAGGGCACTGGCTGGCGCCAGCCCAACGGGGTTTCGCGTTGTGCGGCATCCGGTCGTCGAAGCGACAGCATTCCGCGCCATGCGCACGGTGCGCTGCGGCCGGGCGGCAATCTCTTCGACATCCTCGCGGGCAACGACACGCTGGCTCGTGGCGGCGAGCTTCGGCTGGCGTTCAAGGATCACGTCGGCCTTCCGGTCCGTCGCTTCCTTTTCGCCGAGCAGGGCAATGCGCTCGGAACGGCCGGCCCAGGCCTGCTTGACCGCCGCGAGACCGGCCTCGTCCTGAAGACGCAGCCGTGCGACGCCGAGACCATAGGCGGCGGGCTCGTAGTCCGCTTTCCATTTCAGCACCTGGCCGAACCACGCCTCGGCGGTGACAGGCTGGTCCATGGCCAGCGCATACCAGCCGAACTGCTCGCCCGTCTCGGGATGCTTTTCCTCCAGCGTCACCTGCGCGATCCTGTTCAGCACCTTGGCATCGAGTTTCGGCGGCGGATCGAGCGCCAGCAGATTGGTGGTCGCGGCCAGATAGGTCTTCATCGCCTGGTCGGAGGCCGTGCGCCAGGCATACATCACATCTTCGGCCTCGCCCGGCATCTTGCGGGCGAGGAGAATGAGCGCGAGGCCCTGCGAGGCGGAGGCGGAATCCTCGACGGCCCGCGCCTTGCGGAAAAAGGGTTCAGCGGCCGCGTTCTGGTCGCGCCGCAGGTGATACCAGCCGAGCAGCAGCGCATCGGAGGCAAGCCCCTCGTCCGTCACCAGCTTTTCGACCAGCTTCAGATAGACCGGCGCCACCGTGATTTCGGGGTCCTCGTCGCCCTCGCCGACGAAACGGCGCGCTAGATCGCTGCGGATCCCATCGAATTCCTTCACGCCGTCAGGCCCGGCACGTTCGCGGGCCAGCAGATCCTGCATGTCCTTGTAGCCGAGCAGCGTCGAGGCCTTCTGCACGGTCGCCACCCGCACCGGCGCATCGGCGCAATTGTCGAGCATGTAGCCATAGGCATCCTTGGCGCGCTGCACGCGCTCGGTCTTCACGAAGGCCTCCGCGACGCGCCAGAGCACGTCGGCATCCGAGCAGGTGAGCAGGCTCGGCGTTTCCGCCCCCAGCCGCACGACATCCTCGCTCTTGCCAGCATTGGAGGCGGCGACCAACTCGGCGCGCTTTTCCGCCACGTCGAGGCGGTCGACCAGATCGGCCGGCGGCGTCCATTGCGGCTCCTGCTTCTGACGCTCGGCGATCGCCGCGCGCACATCCGCATAGCGCGACTGGCTGTAGAGCGCCCACATCGCCTCCAGCTGCTTGTCTTCGTTGACGGGCACGGCAAGCGGATTTTCCGGCGGGGTCCAGGTGGGGTAGAGGGCGCGCAGGCGCGCGATCTCGGCATTGAGCCGCGCCGTATCGCCGCGCGACGCGAAATAGCGCAGCGCGCTCTCATCGACAACCGGGCGGCGCTCCGCGGTGTCGACAACCGGGGTGGTCTTTGCCTGGCCGTTTTCGACCTGGGCGATCTCCACGCGCGATTGCTTGGCGACGGCGGTCGGCGCGTCGTCGGTGCTGCTGGTTGCCACCTTGTCGGTGCCCACGCCAAGGCGCGGCATGCCCTTCGTCAGATCATCGGGCACGCCGAAGGACAGGCCGGCGACACCGGCCGCACCAGCCGAGGCAAGGACGACCGCCATGAGGATCGACTTCATGCCGAGCTTCCTTCGGTACATTTCAACCACACGGCTCCTCCGATCCGCAATGACGCGCATAGGCAACGCCAAGTGCCTACAGGAGGAAACCAACGAGCCTTGATAAAAGCGCGATAGGGTTAATCATGCGTAAACAGGCACCCGTCAGTGTTGCGGGGTTTGCTCAGAGCGGCCGGCCGAAACGGCGCAAAAGCCCTGAGGTCGCGATGCCCAGGAGAATCGACAGGGCGCAAAAAACCAGCGCATAGGCGAGAATGTTCGATGACAGCCAGTTGGCCGCGATCAACCTGACATTGGCAAAGGTCCACGGCTGGGTCGCAACGAATCGGGTGCGGCTGACCGCACGCGTATCGAGCGCATCGGCATCCTTGCTCTCGAGCGTGATATAGCCGTCGAGCTGCTGCCAGCGATCCTCCTGCGCCACGGCCTCCATGCCGGCACGCAGATCCGCGCCCGTGGGGGCGGAAACGACGGTCCAGACGGCGGTGCTTTCGGGACTGTCGCCCTGCGCGACGAGGAAGCGTGCCGCATCGTCGGGCGCCACCAGCGCCTCTGCACCCGGAAGCAGGCGGAGCGACGACAGCGAGATGTCGAAAGTCTCCTGCAGCCACGTTTCGAACGCCGAAATCTGCCCGCGCCAGGAACCGCCCCGCACGCGCGACTGCCATTCGTTGAGCGCATCCTGTGTCGCGCCCTGCGCGGCCCCCGCACCCGCGCTGCCCCAGCTCGAGGCACTTTCCGGCTCGATATGCGTCTGGCCGAGCACGAGCGGCGGAAGCTGCGAGATCGTGCCGAAAAGGATGGCATCGCGCTCGCCGATCGCCAATGCCGAGGATTCCGGCCGCACCTGCAACGCCCGGCCGCTCGAAACGGCCATCTTGCCGAGGAAGGTCGCGCTCGTCGACAGCGTATCGGTATCGAGACGGTCGAGATAGAGCGCGATCGGATCGGTCGCCCGCGAATAGGGAAAGCCGGTGCCTGAGAGCGCGGCGAGGTTCGGCAGCTGCGCGATTCGGGCAAACCGCGGCATGCGGAATTCAGATGTATCGAAGAGCGCGAAACGCGGCTCCTCCGACGCGCTGGCGCCGGGCGCGCAGACCTTGTCGGCAGCGGTCATCAGCACCGTCTCGATATCGATGCGGTTCGGCCCCGGCCGGAAGTGCCGCATGGTTACGCGGATCGGCAGATGGCGGAAGATGCCGCCATTGCGGCTGGTGATCGGCACCGTCGAGGCGATGTTGCCGTTGACATAGATATCGACATGGCTGCCCGGCAGCACTTCCGCCGAATAGGCGGCGTCGAGCAGCAGCGTCGCCTCGCCATAGGCGCCGGCATAGAAATCGGAGGGAATGCCGACATCGAAGCTGGTGCGCAGGCGCCGACCGCTGAACTCGGCGGTGCGCACGCCGAGCGAAGCGAGCTTCAACGTCGTCGCACCCGCCAGCAACGGCATTTCGGCGGCATTGCGCTGGCGAACGCTGAGCGCCTCGCGCGTCACGCCGAGCGGCCGGTCGATGGGTGAGACCATGCCCTCCACCGCGCCTTCGATGGACGGCCAGTCCGGACCGCTGACGACGAAGATCTTGCGGTCGCCCGAGGGCGCATCGACGAAGGTGGCGATCGCCGAGGAACCGGCGGAGGCCGGCAGGCCGGGCAGCAAAGGCAAGAGATCCGCCGCGGTACCGACCATGACCTGCAGCTCGCCTGCCCCACCGGTTGCGGGCAGGGCATCGACCACGTCGAACGTCTGGTTGGGCATCTTCGCCATCAGGGCGAGGCCCTGGCTCAGCCGCATCAGGGCATTGGTGGCGACCGGCTGCCCCATCTCGGGTACGACCATGGTGAATTTGGTCTGGCCGTTCGGGCCGACGCCGATGCCGGCAATATCGTCCGTCGTCAGCAGGCGGCCGCTGGTGTCGCGCGGCACCGTCAGGTAGGTGCGCGCCGGGTCGAGCGACGTCCACAGATCGTAGGTCGAGCGGATCGTGCAATCGGTGCGGTGCCGCTGCACGGCATTGAAGGTCACGCGGTTGACGCCGGGCCGCAGCAGCCCCGCCGGCAGGTCGAAGCGCATGTCCTTCGTGCCCTCGGGCGACTGGACAGGCATTTCGCCGACCGTCACGTCGTTGACGACGACGGTGAGGCTGGAAACTTCGGGGGCCACCACGACGGCGTTGGAGTAGCCAAGGCTGATCGACGTCGCCGCAGCCGCCTGTTGCGGTGTCAGATAGACGGGGAAGGACCGGCTTGCCGCCTCGCCTTCGAGCATCAGCATTGTCGCCGGAATGATGTAGCGCCGTGTTGCCGTGTCGGAAACAGCGGCTGCCTTTTGCGGCAGCTTGGTTTCGACGGCCGGCGTTGCGTCATCGACGATGGCCGGTTTCGTTTCCGTGGTCGGGCCGCGCTCGCCCGACATGTCGAAGGGCACCGCCGCCTGCTGGGCGAAAGCGGCCGATGCCGAGAGCAGAAAAGCAAGGCCGAACAGCGCGGACTTTTGCGGAGAGACCCTCACGACGTGCGCTCCTTCTTGCGCTCGCCGCCGAAGCTGCGCACGAAATAGATGAGGCCGCGGCTCGTCTGGTAGGCGGCGATGCCGAGGAACCAGAGCGTGCCGCGGAAGAGGCCGGGATTGTAGCGGCGCGAAATCTGAAAATCGCTCCACTGGTTGGAATTGGCGAAGATCAGGTCAGCGACCAGCGAATGGTGGCGCGCGACCTCCGGCATGAAGCGGCAGCCAACGGCCAGCACGCTGCCGAGGCTTTCGACATTGCGCACCTCGACGGGCAGCCCTTCCTCCTCCGTCGCCCCGGATGGCGTGAAGCGCAGATAGCCGCGTGCATTCGCTTCGACCTGCGTCTCCAGTCCGAAGACCTGCACGCGTGCACCATTGGCGGATACGTTTTCCAGCGTCGAGGGATAATCGCGGCCGTCGAGCACGAAGGTGCAGCGCCGCTTGACCGTCACGCGCCGGCTCGCGGCCCTTTCGCTGCGCTCCGAAACCACGCCGAGCGCACAGCCGGCAATGAGCAGGTTGAGCAGGTTCCACGCACCGACGACGAAAGTGACGTCCGCCTTGTAGGGCTCGTTGTAGAACCGGTAGATGCTCATGAGGAAGGCGATGAACAGCACACCGAAGATGACGAAAAACGGCCGGCTGATTTCCGACAGGCGTGACACGCTGATCGACTCGTCCTTCGCCGTCACCTTGAAGGTCGGCTTGGTCGGGTTGAGCATCACCGACACCACGGCCGGCAGGAGGTGCACGCTCTGCACATATTCGTAGAGTTCCGAGATCCACGGCCAGCGGAACGAGCCGTAGAGATAGTTCTGCATCATCAGGTTCACGAGCATATAGGCGAGCGTGTAGCCCAAAAACTCGCCGCCGGAGGCCGTGAAGATTTCCAGATCGAAGAACAGGTAGAACAGCGGCGCGACGAGGAAGATCGTGCGCGGAAACGGAAACAGCCAGAACAGCATGGACGACATGTAGCAGAGCCGCTGCGGCACCGAGAGCCCGCCTTTGAAGAGCGGGAAACGGAAGCGCAGGATCTGCATCATGCCCTGCGCCCAGCGGCTGCGCTGGCCGATGAAGCTGGCGAAGGTGGCGGGCTGAAGGCCGGCGATCAGCGGCTTGTCGACATAGACGCTGTTCCAGCCGCGCGAATGCAGCGAGAGTGCCGTCTCGCAATCCTCGGTGATCGACAGGCCCGAAAAGCCGCCGGCCTCGTTGAGCGCCGTGCGCCGGAGCACCGCGGCAGAGCCGCAGAAGAACGATGCGTTCCATTTGTCGAGACCACGCTGGATGATGCCGTAGAACATCTCGTTCTCGCTCGGCATCTTCTCGAAAGTGCGCAGGTTGCGCTCCAGCGGATCCGGATTGAGGAAGAAGTGCGGCGTCTGGACAAGGAAAAGTTTGGGATCATCGGCGAAGAACCCGACCGTCTCGCGCAGAAAGTCGCGCGCCGGGGCATGGTCGGCATCGAAGATGGCGATGAGGTCGCCCGTCGAATGCTGCATGCCGTTGTTCATGTTGCCGGCCTTGGCGTGCTCGTTGCGGGCGCGCGTCAGGTAGTTTACGCCGAGATCGCGGCAAAGGTCCTGCAGTTCACGGTGCCGCGCTTCGGCGGTCTGCGCCTCGATCACGGCGGCCGCGTTGCGCTTCTGCTCCGTGCCGCCGTCGTCGAGCAGCCAGATCGTCAGCTTGTCGGCCGGATAATCCATCGCCTTGGCGGCGGCGAGCGTGTTGGCGAGAAGGCCGATATCCTCGTTGTAGGTCGGCACGAAGACATCGACGGAGGGCAGCCGCCCCTCCTCGGCCCTGCGGCCCTTGCGCGGCGGCAGCGGCATCGACACGACGAAGAGACTGAGCGCCAGCATCATGACGCTATACATCTCGGCGAGATAGAGCAGGAAGCCCGGAATGAAGTTTTCAAGCTGGTTGAGCGGCGGCAGCGTGCTGGTCGTGCGCCAGTAGACATAGCGCAGCACGACCGCCGTGCCGAAGGCGAGCGCGATCAGCCGCCAGATGCCTTCCGCCCTGAGCACCTTGATGACGGCCATGAGCGTGACGACCGCGATGCTGGCGATCAGCTGGGTCTGCAGATTGATCGGCAGCGTGATGACGAGGATCACAAGTGCAGAGACGAACGCCCACAGGATGATCGTGCCAGTATGTCTCATATGCTGTCCTTCGCCATCATAGCGTTGCAGCCCGGACCTTATGCACTATTCTGTTAAGGAAAAATTAGACCGGGCGGTCGCTTGTCAATTACAGGTTGCTGAACCCGATGCGCCCGTGACGCAGGCGGGTGAAGGCACCACGATCGCATCCTCCGCGCCGGTCGTCGCCGTCGTCGATGCCATGCCGCCGGAAGGCGACGGCACCACCACGATATCCTTGGCCACGACATCCTTGGCGACCACTTGCTCGGTGCGTCGGGCAACGGGCCTGGTTTCGGCGCCACGCCTGAAGGCCGGTGCCCTTTCAACCGTTTCAACACTCACGACGGGGCGCCGAGGCTCTTCGATCGCCACGCGCAGCGGCTTACCCCCGCCGATCTCCGGATCGACTGCCGCCGGGGTGCCGTAGGGATTCCATGTCACGCCCGAGAATCCACCGGTGATGGTGTAGCCATACATCAGTTCGACCAGCTGCTTCTCGCTTGCCCCCGCCTGGCAGACGCGCAGGCGGATCTGCAGCATGCCGAAACTGTTCAGGAGGTTGCGGTCGGCCTCGTCCGACCGGATCTGCTGCCAGCCATAAAGGCAGCCGTCGTCGCCGGCGCCGGGACCGTAGGCATAGCCGAAGGGGCCATAGGTATTGCGCACGAAATTGCTTGATATCGTCAGCCGTCCGCCGGGCACGTAGCTGCGGATTTCCGCCTGAATCGCCGAATGACGCACCGGCTTGAAGGCCAGCCCGCCGGCCGGCATCGCGACCGTTTCGGCCGGACCGAAGGCCTGGATGCTGATGAAATTCTGACCCGATGTCGAGGCGGAGGTCGACAGCGCGATCTGCTGCTCGATGGCATTGGTATACTGGCGCTGCACCACGCTGACGATCGACAGCGTGCCGGGTGCCGGCAGCACCAAGGCACTTGCGGCCGGAACCGTCGAGGACAGGGTTGCAACGCCCGCGCCCGGCTTTGCCGCACAGCCGCCAAGCACCGCTACGCCCAGCGCTATCAGCAGGGAGCCCACCCAAAACGTGCCGCCGCCACGGCCGGAAAAACGAATCGCTGCCGAATCATCCATGGCTCACTCATATTTCGGCCGGCGCAGAATAGGAATCCCCAGATCCCACCACATTCTAGGGCGCAATGAGCTTCATGCAGGACAGATAGCTGCGGCCGATCCGCACCTCGCTGCCGTCGAGAAGTTCCGCCGCCCATGCGCCATGCCGGCCACGGCGAAAGCCCTTGATGGCCTCCGTGCGCAGGATCGTGGACCGGTGGACGCGGATGAACTGTTCGGCCGGCAACCGGCTTTCGAGCGAGGCTAGCGTCTCATCGAGCAGATAGGTTTCGCCGTCGGCATAGAGACGGGAATAATCCCGCTCGGCATCGATGCGGGTGACGCCCGCCGCCGAAACCCGCACCAGCCGCCCGCGCGAGCGCACCCAGAACGGCGGCAGACCCGCCTGTTCCCGGCGCATGGCCTGGCGAAGCGCATCGAACGCCGCCGTCATCTCCGCCAGCCGTTCGGCGGCATTGCGGGTCTCGAGGCGCTGGCGCACGCGCAGGAGCGCAGCTGCCAGCCGCTCCTCCTCCACCGGTTTCGTCAGGTAATCGACGGCATCGGCGGCGAAGGCGGGAAGTGCATAGTGACCGAAGGCGGTGACGAAGACGATGGCGGGCGGCGCGTCCCGCAGGGCATCGACCACGTCGAAACCATCGCCGCCCGGCATGCGGATATCCAGGAGCAGCAGGTCCGGGCGATGTCGCCGCACGGCCTCGACCGCATCGGTAACATCACCGGCCTCGGCAACCACCTGCACACCGCCGATGGCGGCAAGCAGCCGGGCAAGCCGCCGGCGCGCGATCGGCTCGTCATCGACGATGATGGCCGTCAGGTCGCGTTCGATGCTCATGAACGGTCCAGCGGCAAGAGGAGGCGCACACCGAAGCGGTCGGGACGGATGTAGCCGCTGGAGAGCGATGCGGCCCCGGAAAAATGCGTGGCGATGCGGTCGGCGACATTGCGCAACCCGATGCCCATGCCCGCCCGCATCTCGCCGGCTTCGGCCTGCGGCGCGTCGTTCTCCACCGAAATGACCAAAGCACCATCTGTTCGCTCCGCCCGCAACGCGATCTCCACCGGTCCCCGCGTCGCGCCCACGCCGTATTTGACCGCGTTCTCGAAAAGCGGCTGAAGGATCAGCGGCGGCACGCGAATATCGCGCACGTCGTCATCGACGAAGAAAGAGACTTTCATGCGGTCGGAGAAACGCGTGCTTTCCACCGCGAGATAGTCCGATTGCAGCGCGAGCTCCTCCTTAAGCGGGATATCCTGTGTCGGGTCCAGCGTCAGCGTCTTGCGCAGAAAGGCGGAGAGCTTCAGCACCATGCCCCGTGCATCGTTATTCTCCCCCTCCTCGATGAGCCCGGCCATCGCATTGAGCGTGTTGAACAGGAAATGTGGATTGACCTGATAGGCGAGCGCCCGCATCTGCGCCGTCAGCGCCTCCTCGCGCAGAGCCGCCATACGCTGCTCGCCTTCCGCCAGCGCCAGACTATAGCAGAGCACGAGAGAGAGGCAGCACCAGCCGAAGAACAGCGCCATGCTGGAGACGGTGCTGTAGGTGAATTCCTTGATATCGAACGGCACCGGTTCTGGATAAACGCAAACGATATAGATCAGATAGTCCGCACCCGCCGAAAGGGGGGCGGCGGCGAGGGACAAGACGAAGGCGGCGGTTGCCTGCTGCCAAAGCGGCCGGGGCAGCGTATGTTTCAGAAGGATCGACATGCCGATCGTCAGCAGGGATGCGAACGCGATCGAGGCAAGCTTGCCGGGCGCCGATTCGAGCGGATCCGTGCCGGCAATACCCCAGAACACGCTCGTCGAAACGAAGACCGCCAGCCAATAGGCTGCCGCAAGGCGCAGGATGGCCTTGCATCGCTCCTTCTCCGCCCCTTTCCACCCCGCACCCCTGTATGCCATCGCCGGATACCCGGCCTCGGCTAGATTGGCCATTCCATCCCTCGTGCCCGTCACCATCCGGGCCGACTATTCCGCCGATTGCCGCGCCTGTCGATAGACGCTCGTCGCCGCGACAGGGCCGTTCGCAGAAATTCGCTCTATCGGAGGTAGCGGCCGTGTTCTATCCCCGACGCGGCGAGAGTGACCGAGATTCGCCGTCCGGCAAAGGCCAATAGGACTTTTCCGCGACGGCCTTGTCGTTCCGCTGCCACGGACGGGTGTTAGTGCCTGCCGGGGCCATGCAGAATTCTGTATCGATTTCGAGGAGTTTATATGTCCACCATTCCGGGCGACACATCTACAAACGCAACGATCAGCACCGGCCAGGTCATCAAGAACAGCCTGACCGCGGCCGGCGATGCCGACTGGTACAAGGCCGCCTTTTCCGAGGGCCTCGACTACGGCTTCCGCCTTTCCGGCGACGGCTCCGGTTCGTCCATGCCCGATCCGGACCTTTATCTCTATGACGCCAACGGCAACTATCTCAAAGGCGAGACGAACTACTCCTCCAGCACCGTGACGATCAGCTTCTCGGCGCTGGCCGGCGGCACTTATTTCGTCGGCGTCAAGGATAACGGCAGCGACATCGGCAACTATATCCTCACCTGGCTCGGCAACGATACGATCCGCCGTGACGTCAACACGACGGCAACCCTGTCGCAGGGGCAGACGGTCAAGGGCACGGTGGATGTCGCCGGCGATTCTGACTGGTACAAAATCAGCCTGAAGGCCGGCCTGGACTACGGCTTCGTCGTTTCGGGCGACGGCAGCGGCGCCTCGATGCCGGACGCCGACCTGTTCCTGCGTGACGCCGACGGCAACTGGGTGGCCGGCGAAACCAATTACAGCAGCAGCAGCAACGCCTTCTCCTATGCATCAAGCCGCACGGGCGTCTATTTCCTTGACGTCAAGGACAACGGCAACGACATCGGAAACTACAAGCTCAGCTGGGTGGGCGCCGACACGATCCAGCGCAACATCACGACAACAGCCGTTCTTGCCACGGGCAAGAGCATCACGAGCGCCATCGACGTCGCCGGTGATTCCGACTGGTTCAAGGTCAGCCTCAAGGCCGGCATCAGCTATGCCTTTACGGTGACGGGCACCGGCACCAGCGGCCTGCCCGATGGCGATATCTTCCTGCGCGACGCCAACGGCAACTGGGTGGCGGGCGAGACCAACTACTCCTCCGCGACGGGTATCGTCACCTTCACGCCGACCGCCTCCGGAACCTACTTCATCGACGTCAAGGACAACGGCAGCGATATCGGCCGATACATCGTCTCCAACCCGAGCCTCGATACCGTCTTCAACAACGTCAAGACGACCCACAGCATCCTGGCCGGCCGGACGATCGGCGGCAAGATCGACGTGCAGTCCGACAGCGACTGGTACGGTTTCACCGCCAAGGCCGGCGTCACCTACACGTTTTCGGCCAGCGGCACCGGCAGTGCGGCGGCGAGCGGCCTCAAGCTGATCCTGCGCGACGCGAACGGCAACGTCATCAGTTCGGATGCGGATACGTCCGCGCTCATCGAATTCAAGGCCACCAGCTCTGGCAAGGTGTTTCTCGATGTCGCCGGTTATTCGTTCTCCACCAAGGGCGACTTCATCCTCACCGCCATCTCGAACGAGGCTGTCCAGAAGGGGACGTCGGGTGCCGATTCCATCAAGGGCGGCGAAAACAACACCACGATTTACGGCTATGCAGGCAACGACATCCTCAATGGGGCCGGCGGCAATGACGTGCTGAACGGCGGGCTGGGCGCAGACAAGCTCTATGGCGGCAGCGGCACCGACACAGCCTCCTACCAGAACGCCACCAGCGGCGTTGTTGCGAGCCTTCTCAATCCCACGGGCAATACCGGTGAGGCAAAGGGTGACACCTATTCCTCCGTCGAGTGGCTCATCGGTTCGGCCTTCAACGACAAGCTGCAAGGCAACGGCGGTGCAAACCGTCTCAGCGGCGGGGCCGGCGACGATCAGCTTTACGGCGAAGACGGAAACGACGTTCTCATCGGCGGCGCGGGTGCGGACAAGTTATACGGTGGCAAGGGAAGCGACACCGCCTCCTATGCGGATGCCAAGGCGGGCGTCGTGGCAAGCTTCGCCAAGCCGACCTCCAACACCGGCGACGCCAAGGGCGACACCTATTCCGCAATCGAGAACCTGACCGGCTCCGCCTTTGCCGACCGGCTCGAAGGAAACGGTGCGGCCAATATCATCAACGGTGGTGCCGGTAACGACCAGATCTATGGTGCCGGCGGGGCCGACAAGCTCTATGGGGGCACAGGCGCAGACCGCTTCGTCTTCAAAAGCGCCGCGGAGAGCACGATGACCGCCCGCGACATGATCTACGACTTCTCGCAGAGCCAGGGCGACCGGATCGACCTTTCGGGCATCGACGCACGCTCATCGACCAGCACGAACGACGCTTTCACCTTTATCGGCGAAAAGGCCTTTACCAAAGTGGCCGGCCAGCTTCGGTACCTAAACAGTGACGGCGACACCTTCCTCTATGGTGACGTCAACGGTGACGGCGTCGCCGATTTCTCGGTCCGCCTCGACAAGACGATCGACTTCGTCAAGGGCGATTTCATCCTGTGAGATAAGATGGGGCGGCTTCGGCCGCCCCATTCTCCCCTCACGGCGCGACAGATTCGTAGCGCGTGTTGCGCCAATAGCCGGAAGGCTCGGAAAGGCAGTCTTCCAGCCCGGCCCGCTCGAACGCCTTGCGCTGCTCGGCAGCCGCATTTTCCAGAATGTCCTGCATATTCAGATGCGCCACGTTGCGACCGCGCATCAGCACCTTTCCATTCACCATCACCGTATCCACATCGGCCGCATTGGCGAAATGCGCGATGCGTAGCACCGGCATGCCCGACGGATAGAGATGGGGCTTGCGCATGTCGACGAGCACGATATCCGCCTTCTTGCCGACCTCCAGCGAGCCGATCTCGTGTTCCAGCCCCAAGGCGCGAGCGGCATCGATCGTCACCAGCTCGATCGCCTTGCCCGGCGGCAGATAGGCGGGGTCGCGGAAATGGCGGCGATGATAGTGCATCGCCTGCGCCATATGCCGGAACATGTCGTAGCCTCGATCCGGCGCGGAGGCGTCCGAGGCGATGCAGACATTGATGCCGGCGTCCAGCAGCTCCGGCACGGGGCAGCGCCCATAGATCGACATGATGGCGCTCGGATTGTGGATGATGGAGGCGCCTGTCTCCTTCAAGGCTTCGAAATCCTCCGGCGTCAGGTCGACGCTATGGCCGAGCAGCGCGAAGCGGCCGAGCAGCCCGAAATCACGCGCCAGCGCAATCGACCCCTCGCGGTGGCCGTCCTGCGTGAAGAGCACGCCCAGCCGTTCGCGCAGCGCCATGACGGCCTCGCCCATGGCGGCGATCTCCCGGCGGTCGGCGGGCTCCTCGATATGTTTGGCATTATAGACGGGCGTCATCAGGCACACGCCCGTGCCGCGGCCGAGCACGTCGTTCCAGCGCTTGATGAGGTCTTCGCTGACATCGAGCTGCTGCTGGAAGGTGACGGCGACATCGCGCACCGGCCCGTCGTCGAAACGGCGGAAGCTGCGCGGGAACGGCGGACGACGCGGACCGACGGCAAGGATGGTGCGCAGGCCCGATTGCGCGGTCGCGCTACAATGGGCATCGCCGAAGGCCGGGTCGTCGGTGCGGATGATGTCGGCCCCGCCACCGAGCAGCGTCATGCCGGTCGTCACGCCGGCCATCAGCCGCTCGAGCATGGTAAGCTGCGCTTCCGCCCGCCAGAAATCCGGTGTCGAGCCCTGGGCATAGACGCCCTCGCAGACCTCGGTCCAGCGATCAACGTCGCCATAGCCGGCCGCGCGGATAAGACCGTGGCCGGCATGGGAATGACAATCGATGAGACCCGGCATGGCGACCATGCCGGTGCCGTCGATGACCTCCCTGGCGCCCTCCGGCGGTGCTTCTTCCTTCGTGCCGATCCCGACGATGCGGTCGCCTTCAACGGCAATCCAGCCGCCTTCGATAACACGACGGCCCGTATCAACCGTCAGCGCCGTCACATTGTGCAGGAGAACATCAGGCTGGCTCATGCCGGTTTCCTTTTTCATACAAATATAGTATTTATTGTACACAAAAACATCATCGAGGCTTCCGGGAAATGCAAGCGATATTCACAGGCCTCCCGCACGACAGGGGGCAAGCATCCATGCCTGTGCACCGTGCTGCGGGCGCATGAAAGCCTCGGCCTGCCGGCGAATTGCGAAATATGGCCGGCTCCAGCATCTTGGGATAAGCAAAACCCTCGTTCAAAGCCACACCATCCGCAAATTTCCGCAATTCGGTATACAACGCCAGTGCGATGTGTTGCGGATCATGCCCGCCATCTTGTATTGCTCGGCGCCAGGACACATTCCTGTCGAACCTTACGCGAGGGATGAACGGAAACAAACGGCGATTGAGCGGTTGGGCGGGGCGTCCGCCGATCGAGGAGAAGACGATGGACCAGGCGTCGAAAACAAAGGCCGGCGTGCGCGCTGCGGCCACGAAGTCCAGAAGGCGGACAGGCCCGACCGACGCGCATATCCACGGCGAGATCTACGGCGCCATCATCAACCATCGTCTGCGCCCCGCCACCCCCTTGCAGGAAGATGCGCTGGCCGGTGCCTTCGGCGTGTCGCGCACCATCATCCGCAAGGTGCTGCAACGGCTTGCGCATGAGAAACTGGTCGAGCTGATCCCCAACAAGGGTGCCTTCGTGGCGCGACCTTCCATCGACGAGGCGCGGCAGGTTTTCGAGGCGCGGCGCGGCATCGAATGTCTGCTGGTCGAAAAGCTGGCGCTGACGGTGACGGAAGACAACATTCGCCAGCTGGCCGGCATGGTGAAAGAGGAAGCCGATGCCGTGGCGCGCAACGACAAGAAGCGCCGCGTCGAACTATCCGGCGATTTCCACCTCGAACTGGCCAGGATGGCCGGCAATGTGGTGATGCGCGATTTCGTGCAGGAACTCGTCTCGCGCACGTCGCTGATCATCGCGCTTTACGAATCCCCCGGCGCCGTGCCTTGCTCGCATGGCGAACATGCCGAGATCATCGATGCGCTGAAGCGCAGGGACGCCAAACGCGCGGCCAGCCTGATGGATCATCACCTGCGCCACATCGAGGCGCAGATCGACCTCGAGGAACAGCCGACTCGCGTCGATTTCAACGCGCTCTTCCGGTCAGCCTGACGGAAACCCCCGGTCTCCTTGCGAAGACCGGGGCTTTACAGGTCTATTACTTCAGCTTGGCGCTGACGGCTTCGATGCCGGCGCGGGCGCATTCGTCGTCGATATCGCCGCTCGGAGCGCCGCCGACGCCGATGGCGCCGATCGTTTCCTCACCGGCCTTGACCGGAACGCCGCCTGCGAGAACCAGCAGCTTGTCGATCGAGACGAGTTCGGCAGCCGCCGGGTTCTTGCCGACGTTTTCGGCGATCTTCTGCGTCGGCGTGCGGAAGGAAGCGGCCGTGTAGGCCTTGCGGACGGCGCTGTCGAGCGTGTGCGGACCGGCGCGGTCGGCGCGCAGGACGACGCGGGTCACGCCGGCGCGGTCGACGACGGCAACCGTCACGTTGAACTTCTTGGCGGCGCAGGCCTTGACGGCGGCATCGGCAGCTTCAACGGCGATATCGAGCGGCATGTTGCGCTCGGTGAGGATCTCGGCCTGGGCGGCGCCGGCAAGCGTCAGGGCGGCAAAGGCAGCGGCTACGAACGTCTTCATGTTGATCTCCATCTGGGGCCGCTCGGTCTCGTTGGCGGCGACGCCCCTCTTTTCGAAGATTTCCGCATTTTGCGGTATCGGTGGACGGACGGAGCGGGGTCCGTAGGACTACGGAGCCTGCCCGATCAGCGACAGGCGCGCGAACTCCGCGACCGATGTCGTGCCGAGCTTCTGGGCGATATTCGCGCGGTGCGTATCGACCGTGCGCGGCGACAGGTGCAGGGCTTCCGCGATCTCCCTGGTCGACCAGCCGCGCCCCACCATGTCGAGCACCTCGCGTTCGCGATCGGTCAGCTGCGCGACGAGCTGTGCGGCTTCCGCCTTCTCCGCCCGCGCGTCGAGCGCGCCGGAGGCCTGTTGCAGGGCTTCGATCAGCACCTGCTCGTCGATCGGCTTCGTCAGGAAATCCACGACGCCGGCCTTGAAGGCCCGCCGGCAGGCATGCACGTCGCCATGGCCGGTGCAGATGATCGTCGGCCAGTCGCAGCCGATGGCGCGCAGCTTTTCATGCAACTGCAAGCCGGTGATGGCGGGCATGCGCAGATCCAGCATCAGCACGCCCGGCTTCAATTTCGGCGCCCGCGCCAAAAAGGCGGTCGGGTCACCGAAGGTCTCGATACGAATGCCATAGGTGCCGAGCAGCAGCGACAGGGCGCTGCGCACGCCCTCGTCGTCATCGACCAAATAGACCGGCGCCATCGTCATTCCGCTGCTTCCTCTCGTCCTGTCGTTTCCGCGCCGCCGGCAGGCGCACGGTGAAGACCGCGCCGCCCTTCGGATCGTTCCCTCCCGAAATGCCGCCGTCGAACCGTTCGACGATGCTTTCGCACAGGCTGAGGCCAAGGCCCATACCGTCTGGCTTGCTGGAGAAGAACGGCTCGAACAGCCGCGCTAGAATATCCGGCGGAATGCCCGTGCCGTTGTCGGACACGGTGATTTCGTAATTGCCGCCAATGGCCTTCAGAGAGACGAGCACCCGCCCATCCCCTCGCCCCGCCTGCTCCACCGCATCGGCGGCGTTGCGGATGAGATTATGGATAACCTGCTCGATCTCGACGGGATCGATGCGCGCCAGGGCCGGCGCGTCCGGCAGATCGATGGCGAGCGCGATGCTGCGCCGGTCGAGATCGATGCGCGAGAGCGCGACGATATCGGCGACGTGGCGGCCGAGATCGTGCACGCCGGCCTCCAGCGCGCTCTTGCCGACATAGGCGCGCAGCCGCACCAGGATATCGGCCGCGCGCTTGGCCTGCTGCACGTTGGCGGCCAGCACGCCGTCGAGCGGCGTATCGGCAAGGCCGTCCGCCGCCGCGATGCGTCGCCCGGCCTGGCTCTGGCTGAGCAGCGCCGTCAGCGGCTGGGTGAGCTCATGGGCGATGCCGGAAGCCATCTCGCCCATGCTGTTGATGCGCAGCGCATGGGCCAGTTTCGTCTCATGCTGGCGCAACGCCTCGCGCCGCGACGCCGCCTCCGCCGCCGCGCGGGCCATGGCCGCCTCGTGGCGATGGCGCAACAGCGAGCGAATGAGCACGAGGCCGGCCAGAGAAATTGCCGCAAAGAGCGTAAAGGGCACCGGCGGCAGAAGCTGCGCCAGCGTGACATGGCGTTGCAAGGACAAGCGCAAAGGCTGCGTGACGCTGGCGACCGGAGCATCGAAACCAAGGGTGCGGGCGCCAAAGGATATCTCTACGGGAGCTCTGTCGCCCGTTTCCAGCAAGGGGCCATCGACCGTCGAGAGGGTCAGCGCGGCCCAGCGCGGCAACTCTTCACCCTCGACCAGCTTCGCGCCGTCGATATCCAGACTGACGGCCATCGTGTCGTTCATGCGCTTCATCAGCCGGTAGTGACCGGGCTTGGCATCCGGCCCATAGACCGCCTTGCCGGGCGTCAGCCTCTCCACCGCCTGGAAGACACGCGCGGGATCGACCGCCGAACCATCGGCCGACGTCACCGAACTGATGACACGCACGCCGCTCGGCGAGGGCACGCTGACGAGATCGATGGCCTCGATGCGCGGATAGAACCGCAGGATCGATCTGGCGACGAGGTCGAAATCCTCCGATGGCTGCGCCTGTGCAAGACCGAGTGCGCTGAGGCCGGTCAGATGCGCATCGTGCTGGGCAACGCGCTGGGAGATCGCCCGCTGCAACGCCCGACCGCTTTCCGAGACCTCCTGCTCCAGCGCCTGCCGGTGGCTTGCCGCCGAATAAAGACCGAAGGCCGCCATCAGCAACAGCCAGCCGCCCGCCAGCGCGGTCCGGGAACGAAGAAAGGTCAGGGTTTGGTGCATCGAAGGTGAAGCCGGCTCAAGGATCGGGGACGTCATCATAGGACGTCCCTCAGGCCTTGGCGATCCGCAGCATCACGGATACGGCAACACCGGCAGCGAGAGCGGCGCCAGCTCAGAAGCCGGGCGTCCGCGCGGATCGTTCGCCTGCAAACGGCGCACCGCAAAATCCTGCACCGCCTGCAACTCCTTGAGCGCACCGTCGTAATCCACCCGCGTCGGCCGGTCGTTTTCCATCACGCAGGCGCCGTCGACATAGACGGCCGCCACCGCGCGCTCGGCCGCGCAATGCAGCAGATTGCGCAGGGGATCGTAGACCGGCTGCATGCCGGGATGCCTGAGATCGACCAGCGAGAAATCCGCCTTCGCCCCCTTGGCGATGCGGCCGATATCGCTGCGGCCGAGCGCTTTCGCACCGGCAAGCGTCGCCACGTCGAAGATATCCGCCGTAGAGACATCGAACACCGTGCCGCCGGCAATGCGGGCGTTGATCAGCGCCGTGCGCATCTCCTCCAGCATGTTGAAGGGGTAGCTGTCGGTGCCGAGCGCGACGTTCACGCCGCTCCTGCGGTAGCGGCCGACCGATTGCAGCACCATGCCACTGCGCGCGAAGGTGACGGGGCAATGGGCGACGCTGGTCCGGCTGGCGGCAAGACGCTCGAGATCATCTTCCGTGCGTTGGCGCGTCCAGCCATGGCTGTCGATAAAGATACAATGGCCGAGGATGAGATCCGGGCCGAGCATTCCAAGCGTTTCGAGATAGCGCACAGCGGTCATTCCGTGCCGGCGCAGCAGTTCCTCATGTTCGGCCATGGTCTGGGCGGCGTGGATGGTGATCGGCACCTTGCGGTCGCGCGCGGCCTGGGCGGCTTCCTGCAACAGCTCCGGCGAGCAGGTCTCGACCTGTGCTGGGGCGACGATGCCGCCGAGGCGGCCGGACGGATGGGCCTCTGCCGCATCGACCGTTTCCAACGCACACGCAAAGGCCTCGCGGCCGCGCGCGGCGTCCCAGCGGAAGTCGAGGCGGTGACTGCCCTCGACATGCCAGGCCGCCTCTCGGAAACCGGGGGCGACATAGGCGCGCGCTCCGCTCTCTGCCAATGTGGGCAGCCAGCAATCATGCGGGCCGGCAATATCGACGAAGGTGGTGACGCCGCTGCGCAGGAGATCGCCGAGCATCACCGTCAGCGCGGCCTGCACCGCATCGTCGCTGATCTCGATCAACGTCGAATATTCGTACATCGCCTGGCCCCAGAGCGCGGCGGTGCCCTGGTCCTCGAACAGGCTTTTCGAGATCGGCTCCTCGCCGGAATGGCTATGCACATTGACGAAGCCCGGCAGGACCATGCGGTCGCGGCCGGAGATCTCGTGCGTGAAGGGCCCGTCGTAACGGCCGCCGACATGCAGGAAGCCGCTGTCGTCAAAGGCGACGTCGGCATCGTTGAGATAGGCATGGCCGGCGGTGGCCGCGTTGAAGGCGACGACGGTATGGGCGTTTCGGATGACGGTGATGTCAAGCATGGGTCGTCCTGAAGTATTTTTCGAGGAAGCGGCTATAGGCGCCCATCAGGGCACTGAAGGTGAAGTAGACGGCGGCGGCGACGAGATAGCCTTCGAGCACCGCGATGCCCTGCCATTCCGGATCGCGGATGGCGGAGCGCACCGTATCGAGAAAATCGACGAGGCCGACGATGGTGACGAGCGTCGTATCCTGGAAGAAGCCGATGAACAGGCCGACCATCGGCGGAATGACCTTTTTCAGCGCCTGCGGCAGCACGATCTTGCGCATGACCTGCCAGTAATGCAGGCCGAGCGATTTTCCGGCCTCGACCTGCCCCGTCGGCACGTCCTGCAAGCCGCCACGCACGATCTCGGCAATGTAGGCCGAAGCGAAGAGGATGATCGCCACCTGGGCACGCAGCAATTTATCGATCGTCACGCCTTCAGGCATGAAGAGCGGCAGCATGACTGTCGCCATGAAGAGAATGCTGATCAGCGGCACGCCGCGCACGATCTCGATGAAGCCGACAGCCAGAACCCGGATCGCCGGCAGGTTGGAGGCACGCGCCAGCGCCAGCACGATGCCGAGCGGCAGGGCGAGCGTCAGCCCGACGAAGGAGAGCATGAAGGAGAGCGGCAGGCCACCCCAGTTCGACGTCGCGACCGGCGTCAGGCCGAAGACGCCGCCCGCCATGAGGATATAGAGCGTGGGCAGGATGACGACGATCCAGGCAATCAGCAGGCCCCGGCTCCAGAAGCGCGGCATCATGGAAAACAGGCAGGCGCCGAAGAGCAACAGCAGCGCCGAAAGCGGCCGCCATTGCTCCTCATAGGGATAGAAGCCGAAGAGCATGTAGCGCAGCTTCTGCGCCACGAAGGGCCAGCAGGCGCCGCCTCCGCCCTTGCAGGCCTCGCCGTTGCCGGAAAACACGGCATCGATGAACAGCCATCCGATCGCAAGCTTGGCGACGAAGACGATCGCGACGATCGAGGCGACGCTGATGATGGTGTTGCCGGGCGTGCCGAAATAGGCGGAGAGTTTGCCCAAACGAGCGGCGGATGGGGCCGGCTGCGGCGGTGCGAGGACCAGGGCCTGGACGTCGGTCATCTCAACGCTCCCTCAGCGCGACATGCGCATTGTACCAGTTCATTACAAGCGATATGGCAATCGACAGCGTGAGATAGACGCCCATGAAGATCGCAATCGTTTCAATGGCCTGGCCGGTCTGGTTCATCACGGTGTTGGAGACCATGACGAGATCCGGGTAGCCGATGGCGATCGCCAGAGAGCTGTTCTTGAACACAGTCAGATAGGTATTGGTGAGCGGCGGAATGATGATGCGCAGCGCCTGCGGCAGCACGACGAGCCGCATGGCCTTGCCGCGCGAAAGACCGAGCGCCGCCGAGGCCTCCCACTGCCCCTTGTTGACGGCCTGGATGCCGGCGCGCACGATTTCCGCGACATTGGCCGAAACACTGAGCGCCAGGCCGAAAAGCAGCGCCACGAATTCCGGCCGCACATGCAGCCCGCCCGTCAGGCGAAATTTGCCGGCCGTCGGGAAATCCCAGGTCAAGGCGACACCATTCGCCAGCCACAGAAGCAGCGCGGGCAGAACGAGCACGGCGAGCGCGATGAGGCCGCCATGGTTGGACTGGCCGGTCGTCACGCGGCGGCGGGTCGACATGATGCGGATGACGAGAGCCGCGACGGCGCCGCCCAGCACGCAGGCGAGAAGCGCCAGCCCGCCGCTTTCGACGAGGGCCGCCGGAACGACGAGGCCGCTGTTGGAGAGATAGACGCCCGGCAGCAGGTTCAGTGCTTGCTTGACCGGCGGCAGGATCAGGATGATCAGCGAATACCACAGGAAGAGATAGAGCAGCAGCGGCACGTTGCGCAAAAGCTCGACATAGACGAGCGCGAGCCGCGCCAGAAGCGGATTGTGCGAGAGCCGCGCAATGCCCACGCCGAGCCCGAGCACCGTGCCGAAGATCGCCGCAAGCAGCGAGACCTTCACCGTGTTGGCGATGCCGACGAGGATCGCCCGGCCAACCGTATCGGTCTGCTCGAAGGCGATGGCCGATTCCGTGATGACGAAGCCGGCCGGCCGCGTCAGGAAATCGAAGCCGGTCGCGATATTCTGTTTGGCAAGGTTGCCGCTCGCCGTCGAAAACATCGTCCAGCCAATCAGCGCCACGAAGCCGATCGCGACGACCTGGTAGAAATAGGCGCGAAAGCGCATGTCATGCAGGAAAGCCATGAAACCTCGCCGCCATGTCAGGAAATGAAGAGGGCGCGCGCACCGCCATGCGCGCGCCCGGATGATCGCTCAGAAAAGGAAAGCGATCAGCGGATCGGCGGCGAGTAGATCAGGCCGCCGGCGTTCCACAGCGAATTCGGGCCGCGCGTCATGCCGAGCTTGGTGCCCTGGCCGACATTGCGCTCGAAGACTTCGCCGTAATTGCCGACGCTCTTGACGACGTTGTAGCCCCACTTGTTGTCGAGGCCGAGCATCTTGCCGAGCTCTTCGGTGGCGCCGAGCATGCGCTGCACGTCCGGGTCCTCGCTCTTCAGCTTCTCGTCGACATTGGCCTGGGTGATGCCCTTTTCTTCGGCCGCCATCAGCATCCAAACGGACCAGGAAACGATATCGCCCCACTGGGAATCGTTCTGGCGGAAGGCCGGCGCCAGCGGCTCCTTGGAAATCGTGTCGGGCAGGACCACGTAGTCGTCCGGGTTGTTGGCGACGGCGCGGATCGACGCGAGGTCGGAACGATCGGACGTGATCGCTTCGCAGCGGCCGGAGAAGAAGGCGGCACGGTTTTCATCCGGGCTTTCGAAGACGACCAGCTCGAACTTGCCCTTGATGGCGGCGAAGAAGTCGGAAATGTTCTGCGCCGTCGTGGTACCCGGCAGGGTGCAGATCGCGGCCTCCGTCAGCTCCTTGGCGCTGGAGACGCCGAGCGACTTCGGCACCATCAGGCCCTGGCCGTCGTAAAACACCGTCGGACCGAAATCGAGGCCGAGCGAAGCGTCGCGCGAGAAGGTATGCGTCGTCTGGCGCGAGAGAACGTCGATCTCGCCGGATTGCAGCGCCTGGAAGCGCGTGTTGATGTTGGTCGGGACGAATTCGACCTTTTCGCCATCGCCGAAGACGGCAGCCGCGATCGAGCGGCAGATATCGGCGTCAAAACCCTGCATCCGGCCCTTGTCGTCGGGGGCGGCAAAGCCC
>NZ_JBLZPH010000141.1:29452-41898 GCF_049199205.1 Shinella sp. M31
GGCCGAGTGCGGCCGCGAAGATCGAAAGAAGTGCCTGTTTCATGCTTCCCCTCCCATTGGGTGTTGGTTGGACCGGCGACGCCGCCCTCCAGCAGCCCCTCCGACCAACGTCGCGACCTTCAAGATCGCCAGGATTGTGTACAATGCAAAAAACCACACATCAACAGAGGTGTATATAAAATCTTCGTCATCCCACACAATGAATCGTGGGCAATAAGCATCACCACATGACGGATTTGCATCAAGGATGCCCGTCAACCAGCCCATCGCCACCGAACAGGGTCATAGGGGCGTGCTGCCGCATCGAGGACGGCGCGTGAGATACAATACCAAACGCCATAGTATACAGTGATTGTCATACGCATAGGCCGCGACCTCGCTCTCATGGATGACGGAGGCTGGCTCGACAATGTTCGCCCGCCTTCGTTTTGGGCACTGCCGGACGCTTTTCGATCACCTACCCATTTGGCGTATTCCGCAGTTTTTGGCCGCAAGCCAAATACGGACACGCCCTGCGAAAGCGGGAAAATGCTTCAACAAAGGTAGGAATTCCATGTCGAAAGTCATCAAGCTCGGCCGCGACGGCGTTGGCCTCAATGCGCTCGAGAAATGCAGCGTCATTCCGGCGGAAGCCATTCTCTCCGGCTTTGCCGAAGAGATGGGCGACGTGCATTTCGAAAGCGCCGACGGCTCGCTCGTCATCGGCACCTGGCAGTGCACGCCCTATGCCGAAATGCTCGTTTACCCCACCGGCACCGAATATGCCGTCATCGTGTCGGGCAAGGTCGCGCTGACCAATCCGGACGGTTCTGTCGAGACCTTCGGCCCCGGCGAAAGCTACATCCTGCCGCCGGCCACCGAAGTGCGCTTCGAGGTGCTGGAAACCATGCGCAAGATCTACGTCCTCCAGACGGCCAAGTAAGCAGCCGGCGGGGAGGGCAGACCATGACATCGAAAGCGCTCGCCGACGTGAAAATGGAACCCTTCTGGCTGGATCGACCCGACCGGCCGGAGGTGCTGTCTCCCCTCACCGCCGCACGCAACGCCGACCTTCTCGTGGTCGGCGGCGGCTTCACCGGCCTCTGGGCCGCCATCCAGGCCCGCCAGGCAAAGCCTGACGGCACCGTGATCCTGATCGAGAAGGCAAGCGTCGCCAGCGGCGCATCCGGCCGCCCCGGCGGCGTCGTCTCCACCTCGGTCATGCACGGGCTGTCCAATGCCGCCCGCATCTTCCCGAAGGATATCGCCGCGCTGGAAGTGCTCGGCAAGGAGAACATGCACGGCTTCATGCAGACGATCGCCGACAACGGCATCGACTGCCATGCCGAATGGGGCGGCGAACTCAACGTCGCCATCGACGACAGCCAGATCGACAGTCTGCGCGACGAACACGCGCTGCATCTCAAATACGGGCACAACGCTGTCTTCCTCGACCAGTCGGCGCTTGCCGACCATATCCGCTCGCCGCGCTACAAGGCCGGTGTCTGGACGAAGGACGTCGCCGGCACCGTGCATCCCGCTTTGCTCGCCTGGGGCCTGAAACGGCTGGCGCTGGAGCTCGGCGTCGAAATCTACGAAAGCACGCCGCTCGAAACCATCGAGGAGACCGGCGGCAAGATGGGCGTGACGACGCCGCACGGCTCGGTCACTGCCGGGCGCGTGCTGCTCGCCACCAATGCCTTCATGGCCGGGCACAAGCACATCAAGCGGCGCATCGTGCCGATCCGTGACCGGGTGCTCGCCACCGAGCCCCTATCCGAAGCCCAGATCGCCGCCATCGGCTGGGGCAACCGGCAGGGCATCTACGACATGCGCACGCAGATGAACTATATGCGGCTGACCAAGGACAACCGCATCATCTTCGGCGGCCGCCTCGCCTATGCCTTCAACGGCGACACGTCGCCCGCCGTCGACCGGGCGCGCGACACCTATGCACCGCTTGCCCGCGCCTTCTTCGACACCTTCCCGCAACTCGAAGGTCTGCGCTTCACCCATGCCTGGAGCGGCGCCATCGATCTTTCCACCCGCATGGCCGTGCATTTCCAGCGCTATTTCGACGGCAAGGTCGTCTATGCCGGCGGCTATTCCGGCTTCGGCGTCTCCGCCTCGCGCTTCGGCGCCCGCGTAGCGCTCGACATCCTCGCCGGCTCGACATTGCCGGAAAGCCGGCTGGAATTCGCAACGCAGCTGCCGTCCATCGTGCCGCCGGAACCGTTCCGCTGGCTTGGCGCGCAGATCACCATGAATGCGCTGGATACGGCCGATGCCAAGGGCGGATGGCGGATGCCCTGGCTGAAATTCGTCTCGGCACTGGGCTTTCCGCTGCACTGAGCGGCCGGCTCAGCTTGCCATGAACTTCGCGTGTCGCAGCATGAATTGCCCGGCTTCGCGAATGTCATGCGCGACAGCCGTCCGCGCGCGCGCGGCATCCTTGGCCTCCAGCGCATCCATGATGCGCTCGTGGAAGTCGACGTCGAGCGCTTCGGTCGGCGTAAACGTCGTGCCCTCCACCAGCTTGCGCAGGAAGGGGCCGGCCTGGAGCCAGAGGATTTCGATGATATACAGCAGATATTCGTTGCCGCAGTGCTGGTAGATCGCAAACTTGAAGTCGAAATTAGCTTCCAGATAGCGGTCTATATCGCCGGCCTTGGCGGCCTCGGTGCGTGCCTTGCAATGGTGGCGCACGGTGCGCAGGCTGTTGCCGTTGAGGCGCGGCGTGGCGAGTTCCGCCGCCGTGCCTTCGATGGCGATGCGCGCTTCCGTCAGGCTGTTGAAGGCGGCGACCGTCAGGAGCGGCACCTCCACGCTGCCGTTCGGCAGGAGGTTCAGCGCCCGCACGGCCTGCAAGCGCTGGAAGGCGGTGCGCACCGGCATCGGGCTCGTGCCGAACTGTTCGGCGACCTTGCGGTAGGTCAGCTTCTGTCCCGGCTCGAAATGGCCTGCCATCAGCGCGTGCACGATCTGCTGATAGACCTGCTCGTGCATCGGTACGGGGGCCTCGATCGCCGTGATGCTCGTCGCCTTCTTCGCCATGTCCGCCCCTCGAAAATCTGCGCCGCGCGTTGCTGAATAACCCTTGGTAAGAGATTTTCCGGCGCCCGCGCAAGCCCTGTAACCGGCGCGGCGCGCCGTCGTCAGACCATGCGGGACAGTTGCGCGAGGAAGGCGATGTTGTCGCGGTCGAACGGATCGGTCACCGGGTCGGGCTGCGAGGACATGCGCACGATGACGACCTCCGTCGCTGGATCGATATAGAGCCACTGTCCATGGATACCGATGCCGCAATAGGCGCCCTCGCCCGTCTGGTACCATTTGTTGCGATAGCGCCCCTTTGGGAACAGGGTGACGAAATCGCTCCTGTCCCAGGCCTCCTTGCTGCCGCCGCCGATCGTATCGGCGACCCAGGCCGCGGGCACGACGCGGTTGCCGTTCGCCACGCCGCCCTGGCGCATCATCTCGCCGAAGCGGGCAAGGTCGCGCGGGGTGAGCGAAATACCCGCCGAAGCGCGGCAGGTGCCTTCGCGGTCGACGGTGATCTGCGCCGCGCCGCGCGCACCGAGCGGCGCGAAGACTTTTTCCCGCAGGAGATCGGGCATACGCTGACCCGAGGCACGCTCGAGAACGATGCCGAGCATGTCGGTGTTCGGCGAACGGTATCGGAAAATCTCGCCGTGTTCACCTGGCAGACGCCGGATCGTGCACAGGAATTCCCGTAGCCCCTCGTCCCCGCCGCCGGGATTCCACAGCATGGCCTTGCGATAGCGCGCAAACGGGCTGTTCGGGTCGAGATAGGCTTCATCGATATCGATGGCGACGGCCATATCGAGCACATGCTGAACGGTTGCATCCCCATAAGCCGAGCCGACGGCCTCGGGCACATACTGCGTCACCGGTGCCTGCGGATCGAGCAGGCCGTCCGCCTGCAACGCGCCGGCGACGACCGCGACGATCGACTTGCTGATTGAAAAGGCGATGTGGCGGTTGCCGAAATCCATCGTCGGCGCGGACCAGTCGGCGACGAACTTCCCAGCCTTCATCACCGTCAGGGCGTCCGCATGGGAGCGGTCGAGGAAATCCGCCATTTTCTCCCCGCCATCCGGCAGCGACACGGTCTCGGCGACGAGCGCGGAGGCATCGTGCGGGCTCTCGTCCCCACCAGAACCGCCCCAGATATGGGCGCTCGGCACGAGCTCGCCGACATTCTGGTAGGCCCAGGCGCTGAACGGCGCCAGCCGCCAGTTGCCGAGCCGCACCGCCTCGCGGGCAAAACCGTATCTCTGTTCGAATGCGCTCGTGGCGACCATGGCCTGTCCTTTCTCTCCCGCTGCAAAGGGTGGAGCCGGTTGGCCCGCACGATGGAAGGCATCGCCGAAGCAAGATTCCGTGCGAAACCCGAAAGGCCCGCAGGACATTTCGCCCGGCTCTACCAGCCCCTCA
This sequence comes from Shinella sp. M31, assembly GCF_049199205.1. Lineage (NCBI taxonomy): Bacteria > Pseudomonadati > Pseudomonadota > Alphaproteobacteria > Hyphomicrobiales > Rhizobiaceae > Shinella > Shinella sp. M31. Next base: position 33,890 of record NZ_JBLZPH010000141.1, read on the forward strand.
CGCAAGACACCTTCCGGCGCCACCCCTCCACCGACCAGGAACGGGCCGACATCCCCCGGAATATCGGCGCCTCATCCCCGCAACAGCCGCGCGAATGCCTGCAGGAGGCAGCTTCCCCCACAGGCACTTCGACGCTATATTGTGATCTCAGATCACGCAATGGGGTTGCCGAAATTTCTTCACGGCGCGAGACAAACGCAAGCTTCACGCATAGAATTACGGGCAAGAGCACGGGAAATGGATGGGCTGCGGGAAAGAGATGACAAGCGAATTGCAGGGTGAGGACGGCCAGGTCGCGGCCATCGCGGATCTCGCCATGGCACTGCTGGAGGGCATCGGCCGGCTGGATTTCCAGGAGCGCATCATGAACGCCCTGAAGGAGCGCGTCGCCTTCGACGCCAGCCTCGTGCTGCTCTATCGCAAGGGCTTTGCGCCGAAAATCCTGTTCAACGACTGGCGCACCGACCGCGGCCTGTCCAACATCCAGCAATACCTGCAAGGCTACTACCGGATGGACCCGTTCTACCGGCTGACGCTGGAGGACACGATCGACGGCGTGCACCAGTTGAGCCAGATCGACAGCAGCTTCGGCGACAGCGATTATTACCGCGAATTCTACCAGTATTCCGGCCTGCACGACGAGATCAACGTGCTCGTCAGCCTCGATGCCGAGACCAAGTTCGCCATCTCGCTCGCCCGCCGCAGCACCCGCCCCGCCTTTACCGGCGATGACTTGAAATTCCTGCGCACCGCAACGCCTTTGCTCGTCAAAGCCATCGTGCGGCACTACCGGGACCTGCACCCCGACAGCCAGGAGGGCGAGCCGCTGCTGCAAAGCGCTTTGGCGCAGGCCGTGCGCAATTTCGGACGCAGCGTGCTCACCGGCCGGGAATGCCAGGTGGTGCAACTCATCCTGCGCGGCCATTCGGTGAAGGAGGCGGCGATCAAGCTCGGCATCGCGCCCGCGACCGTGAAACTGCATCGCCGCAACCTCTATGCCAAGCTCGACGTCACCTCCCAGGCCTCGCTGTTTTCGCTGTTCCTCGATGCCGTCTGCTCGGCGGACAATGCCTTCGACGACCCGCTGGCCGGCTATCTCACCCGCCGCGCCAAGCTGACGGGCGATATTCTGCGCGCCTGAAACGATCTTTTTCTCCGCCAGTTTTCTCGCCGGGCCGGCCGTATGAAATCGGGCCGGAAACCCCTGAATTTGCAGAAAATTCGCGCTGCTTCAGCGTGACGCCGTTGGTTTTTCCCGAAATTTTGTGATCACAAATCACGGAACCTGCATTGACACGAACGTGATCTGAGATCACAAAATCTCTTCGAAGGACGGATGGGCCGGGGAGTGCCGCATCCGCAAAGGGGAGAAGCTATGAGAAACCTGAGCAAGCTTGTACTGGCGACCTCCGTCGCCCTTGGTATCGCGACGATGGGCATAAGCACTGCCGCCCATGCCGAGGCGCTGGTGCGCATCGCATCGCCCTATCCGGCCACGACGCTCGATCCGTCGCGCTCGGCCGCGGCCGGCAATATCGAGACCTTCGGCCAGCTCTATGCCCGCGTCCTGCACCGCAACACGGAAACCGGCGAGCTGGAGCCCGGCCTTGCCGAAAAGTGGGAGCTTTCCGACGACCGCCTGACCTACACGCTGCACCTGCGCGACGCCAAATTCTCCGACGGCTCGCCGATCACCGCCGACGACGTCGTCTTCTCCTTCGAGCGCGTGCGCTCCGACCCGCAATCCGCCCTGCCCTCGACCTTCGGCGCGGTGGAATCCTTCGCGGCCCCTGACCCGAAGACGGTCGTCATCAAGCTCAAGAACCCGCTCGTCTCGCAGCTCGGCCAGCTCGAGATGTGGAATGCCGGCATCGTCTCCAAGGCGGATGTCGAAAAGCGCGGCGAGCAGGCCTTCGCCGAGGTGCCCGTCACCTCAGGCCCCTATGCCGTGAAGGAATGGAAGCCGGGCGAGAAGCTGGTCCTGGCGCCGAACGCCAATTACTGGCGCACGGGCTATCCGAAGTCGGATGCGACGGTGGAACTCGTCGAGGTCGCCGAGCCGGAAACCGCCGCCGCCATGCTGAAGTCCGGCGAAGTGGACGTGATGCGCGAAGTCGAGTGGTCGCAGGCCGCCGATCTCGCGGCGACCGAAGGCCTCGACATGCGCATGGAGGATTCGCATGTCATCTACACGATCCTGCTCAACAACAGCCGCGCGCCCTTCTCCGACATGAAGGCACGGCAGGCCGCCGCCTATGCACTGGACAAGAAGGCGATCACAGGGATCGTCACCACCGGCCTCGCCAACCCCGCCAACACGGTTCTGCCCTCCGGTCTCGACTATCACGACAAGGACTATGCCGCTTTCGCGCCCGATATGGAAAAAGCCAAGCAGCTGCTCCAGGAATCCGGCATGGCCGGCAAGGAAGTGCAGATTCCGGTCACCGCCGGCCAGGCGACGCAGCAGATCGCGCTCTTCATGCAGGCGCAGCTGGAGGCGATCGGCCTGAAGCCCGTCATCGTCAATGTCGACGTTGCAACCTGGTGGTCGGACACGGCGACGGCCGCCTATGACGCCACACCGACCTGGTGGACGAACGAGTTGACGGACCCTGACACCGCCGTGCGCTGGGCGATCTGCGGCGCCTGCGATTCGCACGCCTTCAACACCTTCTACAACAACGACCGCATCAACCAGCTGACCGAGGAAGGCTCGCGCGAGACGGACGAGGCCAAGCGCGCAGCAATCTATCGCGAGATCGCCAAGATCGCGACGGAAGAGGTCGCCCAGATCCCGCTCTTCGACGCGCCCTTCGCCGTCGCCTATTCGACCCGCCTGAAGAACCTCAAGCTGACCCCTGCCATGCAGTGGACGCTCGAGGACATGACCGTCGAGGAATAATCCCTCCCAGGCTGGCGCGGCGTCCAACGACGTCGCGCCTTTTTTCCGTATCCGGGGACCTTTTCATGCACATGATCCTGCGCCGCATCCTGCAGCTCGTCTTCGTGCTCGTCGGCATCACGCTCGTCACCTTCCTCCTGGTGCATATGGTGCCGGGCGATCCGGCGCGGGTGATTGCCGGCGACCGCGCCAAGCCCGAGACGCTCGAAGCCATCCGCCAGAGCCTCGGCCTCGACAAGCCGCTGTGGCAGCAGTTCCTCATCTATGCCGGCAATCTCGCGAGCGGCGATATCGGCATGTCTCTGCGCTACAAGCGCCCCGTCGCCGACCTGATCGGCCAGTATCTCTGGCCGACGCTCTTCCTCACCGGCTACGTCATCGTGCTCGCCGTGCCGCCGTCCATCGCGCTCGCCATCGCCAGCGCCCGCAAGCCCGGCAGCCTGACGGACCAGGTCATCCGCCTGATCGGCGTCGCCGGCATGGCCATTCCCGTCTTCTGGCTCGGCATCATGATGTCGCGCTTCTTCGGCGTCAGCCTCGGCTGGTTCCCGGTCTCCGGCTACGGCAAGACCTTCACAGGCCACCTGCACCATCTCTTCCTGCCGGCGCTCTCGACGGCGATCTGGATCGTGCCCGTGCTGGTGCAGTCGCTACGCGCCGCGCTGATCGAGAAGTCGGCCGCCGATTTCGTCACCGCCGCCCGCGCGCAGGGTGCGAGCGAAAGCGAGATCTTCTGGCGCACCGTGCTGCCCAACGCCATCCTGCCGACGCTCAATCTCTTCGGCGTCATCGTCGCCTTCCTGATCGGCGGCACCATCGTCGTGGAGACGATCTACGCCGTGCCCGGCCTCGGCACCCTGATGATCAATGCGATTCTGGCGCGCGACTACCATGTCATCCAGGGCCTGACGGTGATGTTCGCCGCCGCCACCGTGACCGTGACCTTCCTCGTCGATCTGCTCTCCGCGGCGATCGATCCGCGCGCCCGCCTCTAGGTATAATCATGTCCCTCGACGCCACCACCTCCGCTCCCGACCGTGCGCCGCTGCCGCTCGGCCTCGTCGTCGCCGGCAGTCTCGTCGGCCTCTGGGTCCTCGTCGCCGTCTTCGCACCGTGGATCGCGCCTTACGACCCGAATGCCGTCGATATCGTGCATGCCCTGCAAGGCCCGAGCGCCGAGCACTGGTTCGGCACCGACCAGGTCGGTCGCGATGTCCTTTCCCGTGTGCTCCATGCTGCGCAGATCGATCTCCTGATGTGCTTAGCCGGCGTGCTTCCCCCGCTCGTCATCGGCACGACGATCGGCCTCGTCAGCGGTTATTACGGCGGCTTCGTCGATACCGTCCTGATGCGCCTCTACGACCTGACGGCCGCCTTTCCGTTCTTCGTGTTGGTTCTCGCCATTGTCGGCGTGCTCGGTCCGGGCCTCGTCAATTTCTTCATCGCGCTCGCCTTCGTCGCCTGGATCACCTATGCGCGGCTGGTGCGCGCCGAGGTGATGGCCGTGCGCGGCAGTGAATATGTGCAGGCCGCGAAATGTCTCGGTTTTTCCGACCGCGTCACGCTGTTCCGCCATGTGCTGCCCAATGCCTTCGGCCCGGTCGTCGCCTATGCGGTGAGCGATGCCGTGCTCGTCATGCTCGCCGGCGCGAGCTTCGGCTTCCTCGGCATGGGCGCGCAGCCGCCGCTCGCCGAATGGGGTGTGATGATTTCCGACGGCACGCGCTTCCTGCGTCAGGCCTGGTGGATCTGCACCTTTCCAGGCCTTGCCGCCATCAGCCTCGGCCTCGGCCTCATCTTCCTCGGCGATGGTCTCGGCCATCTCAGCCGCCAGCGAGCCGCCGCATGACCCATCCCCTGCTCGATATTTCCAACGTTTCCGTTTCCTTCGGCAAGGCGACAGTCGTCAAGAACGTCTCCTTCCGCATAGCGCCCGGCGAAATCGTCGGCATTGCCGGCGAAAGCGGTTCCGGCAAATCCACCATCTGCCGTGCAGCCCTCGGCCTCTTGCCGCCGACCGGCAGCGTCAGCGGCGACATAAGCCTCGACGGCAAGCCGCTGACCGGTCTCGAGCCGGCCGAATGGTCGGCACTGCGCGGCCGCGACCTGTCGATGATCTTCCAGAACCCGTCCTCGCATCTCAACCCGTTGCAGACGGTCGGGAGCCAGATCGCCCAACCGATGATCCGCCATCTCGGCCTTTCGCGTTCCGCCGCCTGGGACAAGGCCGTGGCGCTCTTGGAGGATGTCGGCATCCGCGAACCGGCGATGCGCGCCAAATCCTACCCGCACGAGCTTTCGGGCGGCATGAAGCAGCGCGTGATGATCGCCGCCGCCATTAGCTGCGCGCCTCGCCTGCTGATCGCCGACGAGCCGACAACCGCGCTCGACGTGACGGTGCAGCAGAAAATCCTCGAACTTCTCAAGGACCTCAACCGGCAGCGCGGCCTCGCCATCGCCCTCATCTCGCACGATCTCGGCGTGCTCGCCGATATCTGCTCGCGCATCGTCGTCATGCGCCACGGCGAGATCGTCGAGGAAGGCGAAGCGCGGCAGGTGGTAACTGATCCGCAGCACCCCTATACGCGCCTGCTCGTAAATTCGCAGCCGGGCCGCAAGAGCCTCACCAGCGGCTGGAACGGCGCCGCCGATGCGCCGCTGATCGAAGTGAAGGGCTTGAAAGTCCATTTTCCGGTCAAGCGCGATATCATCGACGTGCTGCAACGCCGCCAGCCGGAACCGTTCAAGGCGCTCGACGGCATCGACCTCACCGTCAAGGCCGGCGAGACTGTGGGTATCGTCGGCGAGAGCGGCTCGGGCAAGAGCACGCTCGCCCGCACCATCATCCTGCAGAACAAGGCGACGGAGGGCGGCGTGACGCTGGAGGGACGGCCACTCGCCGACCTCGCGGGCGCCGCCCTGCTCGCCTTCCGCCGTCGGGTGCAGATGGTGTTCCAGAACCCCTACGATTCTCTCAATCCGCGTATGACCGCGCTGGAAACGATCGCCGAACCGATCTGGCGCCACCTGCTCGCCGACCGCGCGACCGCCCTCAAGGAGGCGGAAAAGCTGCTCGACATGGTGGAGCTGAAGCGTGAATTCGGCAGCCGCCGGCCGGGCCAGCTCTCCGGCGGCCAGTGCCAGCGCGTCGGTATCGCCCGCGCGCTTGCGCTCAAGCCGGAAATCCTGATCGCCGACGAGATCACCTCCGCCCTCGACGTGACGACGCAGGCGCAAATCCTCGACCTGCTCGCCCGTCTCCAGCGCGAGCGCAAGCTGACGCTCCTCTACATCTCGCACGATCTGTCCGTGGTCAGTTCCTTCTGCCAGCGCGTCTATGTCTTCCGTTCCGGCAAGATCGTCGAACACGGCCCGGCGGCGGATGTGCTCGGCAATCCGCGTGAGGCCTATACCCAGCAGCTCGTCGCCTCGATCCATCGCCTGCCGGACCTCGTGGCCGGCTGATTTTCAGCACCTGATTTTTGGAGACCTTTATGAACAGCACGACCCAGCCCTGGCGGCGCGACCCGAAGAACCCCGGCGCCCCGATCATTCCGCGCGGCGAATGGGACTTTCCGCCCTATCACCGCTGGACCTTCCAGCATGTGCGCGAGATGGTGCCGACCGCCCAGATCTGGCGCGGCCCCGGCCCCGTCCTGCCACTGCCCGAGCGCAAGCGCGACATCGACGGCGTCAGCTTCGAGACCCGCGCCGGTCGTCGCACCGTTCCGCAATGGCTGGAAGAAAGCGCAACCGACGGTTTCCTCGTCCTTTCGGGCGGCGCGGTGATCGACGAGCGCTACATGAACGGGCTGAAACCCTACCGCCAGCACCTTGCCATGTCAGTGTCGAAATCCGTCACATCGGCGGTTTTCGGCATTCTCGTGGAGCGCGGCCTGATCGATCCGCAGGCACCGGTGACGCAGTACCTGCCGGAACTCGAGGCGACCGGCTATCGCGGCGCCAAGGTCCAGCATGTGCTCGACATGACGAGCGGCGTGCTGTTCGACGAATCCTACACCACGCCCGGCTCGCATATGCAGAAGCTCGGTCAGGCCTGCGGCTGGTTCGAAGCGACGGAGCCGACCTGGCCGATGACCGTCTGGCAACTCATTCTCCAGCTGACCGAGCAGGAGCGCCCGCACGGCGCGCTGTTCCAGTACCGCTCCATCGAAACGGATGTGCTCGCCTTCATCATGCAGCGCGTGACGGGAAAGCACCTCGCCGACCTGATCAGCGAGGAACTGTGGGGGCCGATGGGCGCCGAAGACGATGCCTATATCACGCTCGACCGCGGCGGCTACGCGCTGGCCGACGGCGGCTTCAATGCGACGCTGCGCGATTTCGCCCGTTTCGCCCTGCTCCTCCTCAACGGCGGCAAGGCGCATGGCAGGCAGATCGTGCCGAAGGCCTGGATCGAGAGCTTCAACAAGGCCGATCACGCGGTCTTCGGCGACGAACGGCAGGGCGCTCTTCCGAACGGCGCCTATCACAACCAGTTCTGGATCGAATCCCCCGACAGCCCCGTCTTCATGTGCTTCGGCATTTTCGGGCAATATCTCTACATGGATCCGCAGGCGGAATTCGCGGTGATCAAGCTTTCGACGGATGCCGAGCCGGTCAGCGAGGACCGCACTTTCGACATGCTCGCCGCCGCCCATGCGCTCAGGGAGTTCTGCAAGACCGCCTGATTTTTTCCGTCGGCCGACAGGAACAATCGAAGCCCCTGCCGGTTCAAGGTGCGTACCATGATGATTGGGCGTGATCGCACATGACGGAACAGTCCAAGCTCTTTCCCGAGCACCGCAGGCTTTCGGGGGAGCGCTATACAGTCGAAACCTTCCGCATGGCCTATGACCTGCCGCAGCAGGAGGCCAAGCGGCTCTTTGAAAAATTCGGCCCCTCGAAACGGGAGCTCGATCTCTTGATGCGCGCGCGCCGTGATCCCCAGCAGTTCCTGAATTTTTAAGGAAACGGCCATGACGAAGAACGACGCGCAGAAGCCCTCCTCTTCCGACAAAAGCAACGTCGAAACCGATGCGAAACCGGAAACGGAAGACGAGAAGACCAAGCGCGAGCAGGCGACGAAGCCCGCTCTGATGCCGAT
>NZ_JBLZPH010000142.1:0-39896 GCF_049199205.1 Shinella sp. M31
CGCTTCAAGAACAGCTCAGCGCACGAGCCCAAAACGACAAAGGAGAAAACGAGAAACTTGACCACGACCGCAGACCCGAAACATACCTAATAGGCGGGTCAATTCTCGGTGGAAACGCCGGGTCAGTTCTCAGTGGCAATCAACACCCTCAAATCAGGCGGCATTAGTCTGTCGCCATCCTCGTCGGTGATGGCCTTAAATATTCTTTTGATAATGTCTTTTCCGCGATACTCTACGACTTGCAAAGCCGGTGCGCGGATCACCGAGGCGAACGCTCTTAGACGAACTTCGTTCCCAGCGCGCCGCCGCTTGTTAGCGAGCGGCGCGAGCCTTTAGGCGCTCATGCGCGGCGGTGACGATGAACCTCTTTGCCAGGTGGGCGCGATCGCTTTGACGGGCAAACCCGCTTCCAGGCACGCCGAAACGAGCGCCTCACGTGCAACAGCGATCGGGGCCATTCGATACAAAGCCGCACGGCACTTCTCGCACGCGCATTTGTATCGAGCGCCGTGACGCAACGGCCATTCATTTTCAAGGAAGTCACGGTGTCGTGGAGGCTCTCAAAGCAGCGCGTGACACCGTTTGGAAGGGATACATGGAGGGGATAGAGACGTAAACGTCAGCCAGCATCGTGGTGTTCCTTTCATTTACAATTCTGGCGCTATCGATATGGTTTTTGCCGATCGCGTTTTAAGAGTGGACGACTTCGTCGCCCCCGTTCTCCGGCGGGTGCAGAGGAGGCAGAACATGATGCCGTGGGAGAGCGCCTCCGCATCGCGGCGATTTTCATGGGCCGGGCGTTTATTCGGGGATGGAAACCTTAGCACCAGCGCGGAATATCAAGCGATCACCCCGATTAGCATGCGCCGCTGACTGGGCAGAGGCCTGCGCACTGCAACGTGGTCAATCGGGATATCGGCTGAGCGTGCAATAGAACCGGTATTCGGCGTCGTCGAATGCATCGGGCATGGGCAATGAGATGATCCGAGGAACCAAATCAGGCTCGCCCGGCTGCAGTGGCGGCACGATCTCAACCATCGATCTGGACGCAGTGAAGTCGTCTTCTCTGTAGGCAAGCGTGATGTCGTAAATGAAGGGCAAACGGATCGCGCCCGGCATGGAAGATTGCAATCTATTCTTCATCGCTTCGGAAAATCCCGGCCAGCGTTCCCCCGTGTCAGCGTCGTCCCAGTAGCCCGTGAAGAGTGACTGTCCGTCGACTGTAACGGTAAGCGAGATTTCATCGGCGCCGAGGATGCCAATGCCGGACTCCTCTTTGATGTAGAAACCTGACGGCTGATCGAAGGCGATGTAGTTGACCGGCGTCTGCAGGCGAATCGAGAACTCGTCTTCGTCGTAGTTCTCGCGGGCAAGGGTAAGATAGACATACTCGCCCCCCTGCGTGGAGTAATCGAGCTGGATCTGACTGTCGGTGCCCGAGACGGCGTCGAGGCTTTGCTGCGCATCATCGAGGATCATGAGTTCAGACCAGAAGTTCCCGGGCTTCCGGACGAAGAATGTTTCCGCCCGACTGACCCCTGCGAAGGTCTTCGGCAGGAAGGCGCGAAACCAGCAGACATCAGTTGTTCCCAAGGGCTGGCCCTGCGGGAATCCGGCACCAACGTCGGTGTGAGGCGAAAGCCAGATTGCGCGCTCGGGCGTATCTCCGGTGTGCCGAAAGATCGTCAGCTCGGCTATCGGCGGCCCGTTCGAACGGTTTCGCACAGCGACGAAGAAGGGTCGCCGCATGGCGAAGGTTTTCCCCTCCCGCCCCAATTGATGGCGGATGATATAGCTGCCAAGGCCCGCGGGCACATGAGTAATGTCGAGGGTATCCGCAGGTGAGATCGCGTGAGTAAAGTCGTCGTCGAGATAGAACGAGAGTGAAAGCGCGACCGACGAGTGGATCGTATAGGTGCCGGGTTTATCGACATAGATCCATTGATATCCGTCCAAATCCTCGAAACGGAGCCGAACCGACTTGGCAAGCGATCCCGCGCCAATATAGGGGACGTTGGAAAGAAGGATGGCGTCCGACGGTGTGCAATGCGGAAAACGGCGGCAGACATAGGATTCCAGGGCAAAATGGTCGCTCTGGTCGCGCAGCCTGATCTGCATGTGGTGAGCGACAATCTGGGACGATGCGGACCGGATGAAGCATTGATAGTCGAGCCGCCGCATGATGCTCTGCTCGAAGTCGATATTGGTCAACCCGGGGTCGGCTCCAGCTTCCCCTGGCGCGTGCATCCATTCCCGCCAGCCATCGACGAAGGTGGATCCGAGCGTTCCGAGTTCGAACACATCACGCCACTCCGTCGTGCCGGCGGCTAGATCGCCGCGGATGTTGAGGTCGCCCATGAAGATGATATTGCGCCAGTTTCTGGCGTCGAACTCCTGAAGGGCCTTGCCGATGGCGCCGAAGGCGGAATCGATTTGTCGGGAGCGGACGTCCGAATGCTCCGTGTCGTTCACGTAAGACGCCTGCAAGTGCGTGAAGGCGAGCGTGACATTGTCAGTTGGGTAGTTGATTTGGACTATGCAGACCGCCTTCGCCGCATGAGAGTCATCGCCAGCGCTGTCATCGTAGATGCGGGTGTAGAAATTGTCCCCGCTCGGCAATTGCAGGAATTCGTACTTGCTAAACAGCATAATGCCGGCATCTTCGAGGTCAAAACTATTGTCCACCTTCTCGATGCGGTTGGGATACCCGGTCAGCCGGTCGATAAGCCTATCCCTCGCATCCTCGTGGAACACCTCATTGAAAGCGATGACGTCCGGCTGCTCGTCGGTCGGTAGAGACAATATCGCGTCAACAACGCGATCCGCCCGCTCCACAGCGTCGTCGCTCGCGCCGAGTACGATCATCGCGGCGAGAGGCAACATCTGGACGTTAAAGGTCATGACGCGCAGGGCCGGCATCGAACGCTCCGATAGCCTTTGGTTCCGTCGCCTCAGGATGAGCTAGAATGTGGGGGCTGTCTAGCCGACCGGACATAGTCCGGTCATCATCTTCGTGGTGCTGTCAATCATGTGCTGCCAGTCGTCGGTTGGCCCGAACGCGAGAAGCGTTTCGCGAAGGCCATCCCACACGGCTTGTTCCGCCCGACGACAGAAGCGAACATAGCTGGAGTTCTATTTGCCATAGCGCTCGTGCATCTCGCGCCAGGGGCAGCCAATCCGCATAACATGCAGCATTCCGTTGAGATATCGCCGGTTCTCATGGGAGGGCGAGCTTTACTGCTGTGCTCTATAGGCAGTACCCCTTAACGATCCTCTATTCCGAATCCGTCAGATCGCCCCTCGCCAAACCCGCCTCCTAGAGAAAGTTTTGAATCATGCCTCCACTGATTTGGCAAACCACTTTGTCTACATGAGCTGTTCAGAGGAGCGCTCGGCATCGCGGACATCAGTTTCGAGCACGATACATACATTAGCGTTTCTTCATCTCAGGATGAGGATTCGCGAATGGCTAGTCGATGGTCGACGACAATCATTGTAGACACTGGAGAAGCGCTTGACTTCTCTAGCATCCAAAGCACTGAGGATGCTGCCCACTACCTTCTTGATAACTGGCAGGGAGAGCGTTCCTCGATGTACTGTGCGGCCATTCGCTTATGCGCCAAAGCGATCAGGGGCGAAGTAACCCATGAAGCCGCGTATATTTCATTCATGGCGGCCGTGCGAGAAGCGAACGTGTCGATAGTGTCTAATCGCAGCGTTGACGTCGACGACCATCTCACGCTTGAAATCCAGAGAAGTGTTGCCGAGGACATCTTAGTCGAACGTCGCGCTCTTTGACTCCTTCAAACACTGTCTGATGCCCATTGAGTTGAATGGGGTCCAGTATGATTTACATCTCTAACATGAACGCTAGCGCTGTCGAAGATCGCGCAGACAAGCGGCCCTCGAAAGAAGCGCCCCGCTGGTGGATGAAGATGGCGATATCTCCTTTTTCGACCCCTGGGACATGCACCTCAATGCAGATCGGAAGAGCCGGGTCTCGAAGTTTTGACTTTTGAGGGAGTTTCGGCGTTGCTGATCGCTTGCGAGTGCTGAATGCTGCGAAAGGCACCCCCCAATCGATTAGCTCTGCGGGCGTTCCTGAAGGCGATGACAAGTCGAACGCCTAGAATCTTCTCCCCTTCACCGCCTAAGTGCGCGCCAGACATAGGGAGACGACGCATGGAGCGCCTATCTTCAATCAGGGCTTAACGACGACCTGTATTTGATTACCGGAAAAGCCCATCGTGAATTCGTGTTCGATACTTGAGGCAAAAACATCGCTCTCGCCTGGCCCCCACAAGGCGATCTGCATTGGACGCCCGGCGAGACGGGCAGAGGCCCGATATTTCCCAAAGGGGATTCCAGTAATCGCCAACCCCTCGCCCGTCGGACGGACCGTCCTCACATAGACAGTGCCCGTCTCAATATTGACGAGCGTGATCTCAGTCTCACTGAGATCCGTGTAATCCATGATTGCATTGTTGACGACAAAAATACCGGCGTTGCCATATGGCATGTCGTCCGAACGCTCGACAATGCCTACCACGAAATCTCGGACAGTCTCGGCGTTCCCAGCGAATGTGGAGAGATCACTGCCTACGGCATCGACATTGGTCTCCCGGCCACCGTTTATAACAATCCGATAAGCGTGCGCTGAATACTCGCCTGGGGGCAGATGCGTCGTGTCGATAAAGTAGCGCCCGTCTTGGCCTGTCTGCGTTTCCGCCTTGATGCTTTGACCATAGCCCATGAGTTGGTCGGCATTGAACGTCTGATAGACAACCTCAACACGAACATCGCTGAGCGGATCGCCCTTATCATCGACAACGATCCCGCTTACTGAGCCTGCAAGCGCCCATGCCGTTTCCAGGTGAAAGATTGCTAATGTCAGAACGACTGTTTTCCCAAGCATAGTTCTCTACCCCACCTGTGTCTGGCCCGCCGGTGCGGGGTGCGGAATGTCGAGCCAACCCCGCTTTGCGCACTCGTCCATTGCGGCATTCATTGCGTTGGTGCGCGACGAGTACGGCCCTATCAGCGTTATGACGTCGCCTTCGAATAGAATGGCGACTGTTTTTGTGACGACATCGAAGAGGATCTGCGGTCGCGGTTGCATAAAGCTCGTTTCCTAAAGAGATAATCTGTTGCAACGCAGATACCCGGCTTATTGGATGAAGCATGTGACCTTGGTGACAGGAGCACGCAAAGAGTTGTGCTCGTTCGTGCTGACCTAATGAAAATCCCGGCTTTTCACCTAGGAGGCGGACGTAGGTCAATGTTTCTGGACACTCTTTCCTCCCCCTGACTCATCTCTCGACCATGGGCATAAGTTGCCATTGGTGCAGATCATTGATTCTATGCTGCATAACGGAAACCGAATCCCCGGAGCGGGTTTCAAGACGAGAAGCTGGGGAAAGCAGCGGGGTCTGTTTCAGAATGGGCAATATTGTACGCCTTACCGGCATTGGCGTGGCGCTGGTGGTCTCAATCGCGCTCGCCGCGGGTGCAGCATACGAGGCCATCGCCCGACGTATCACTGCTAAAGAATTTCCTCCACCTGGCGAGCTTGCGGAGATCGGGGGGCGACGCATACACATCGATTGCCACGGCAGCGGTTGGCCCACTGTCATTCTGGAGGCCGGCGCGGACACAAGCGGATCGGCATTGTGGTACCCCGTAGTACTGACTGTTTCGGAGACGACCCGCATTTGCGCCTATGATCGTGCCGGGCTCATGTGGAGCGACCCGGGGCCACTTCCACGTGATGGCGAGGCAATCATTGCCGATTTACAGAAAACGCTTGAGGTTACGAACGAGCATGGTCCCTACGTCATGGTGGGAGCATCGCTCGGCGGCCCACTCGTGATGCTCTACACGAAGCGACATCCGACCGATGTCGCCGGCGTCGTGCTCGTCGACAGCGCACATCCTGAGCAGATCAAAAGACTTGAGGCCGCCTCAGGGATTGAAGACGATCCAGCGCCGTTACTCTTCAGGGCGATCGCAGCTCTGTCATGGACTGGCCTGCCTCGCTTGCTCCTGCCCGCACCCGAGCTTCCCGAACTGCCTGACCACGTATCGGCGGCAGTCGCCGCCTATCAAACACCGTCGTTGCAGGCTGCACTTGACGAGGTTGTCGCGATGCCTGCCACCTTGCAACAGGCCGGCGCGTTCCACGACTTGGGCAACCGCCCACTGGCAGTCCTCTCCCATGGCAAGAAATGGAGTGACTATAATAAACATCAGCAAGCATCGGCTGGTATGAGCGAAGACCAGTTCGAACGCCGGGAAAGTGCGTGGGCTAAAATGCAAAACGAACAAGCCGCGTGGTCGCGCGATAGCACACACCAGACGCTGCGCGATTCAAGCCACGTCGTTCAATTAGAGCGGCCGGATGCGGTAATATCTGCTATCAACGAAGTGGTGTTGAAGGTGCGTCGCGGCAGCAAAGACGCATCTTCGAATTGACGAGGGGAGAAGCTGATTGGGCGCGAGGTTAAAGTATGATCAAAATGCTACCGCACGCCATTCAATGAAAATTCCGGCTTTTCACCTTTAGCCGGTCGATCAGCAAATCCGGGTGAAGATATCGCGCGCCGGCGCGGCAGCCTTCGGCCGCTCTCTCGAATCCGGCGCCCCGTTCCCGTGCGCAAGCTCGTCTCCGCGTCCACGAGGACCGGGAAGGCCTCTCCGCGCTCGCCCAGTTCGCCAAGATCTTCTGAGAGGTCGAACAATCGTTGAGCGACTAGGTGCACACGTCCCCTTCCGGCTGGATCTTGCCATCGCTACCACTGACGCCGACAGGACCAACCGCCTCTAGCGCTTGAACACCGCCGGTCAGATGACCGTTGATGATGCCCGTCTCGTCTTCCAGCGTCATGAACATGACGCCCTTGGCCGAGCCCGGACGCTGGCGTACCAGGTCGAGGCCACCGCTCGTCAGCCACCGGCCATCTCGCTCGGCCATCGCCTCGGCGCGCGTCAAGATCCGTTTCCGACAGAGATCCCCACGCAGGAAGGAAACGGGGTGCTGCTTCAGCGTCAACCCGACGTAGAATAGCCTCGATGACCTCGTGGCCTGTCGGCGCCAGAGATCGTCGGCCGAGGAAAACGGCTCGTCGGCCCGCGCAGCCACGATCTGGCCATCGAGAGGCCCTTCACCATGCGCATGCCGAGGCGAGCAGCGCAGAGGCGGCCTCTTTCGATCTCCTTAAGCGTGCAGTCCCACCTAGAGGCGTTGACGCAGATCGGCTTGATCTCAACGCCATGCGCCCGAGCGTCCGAAACGATCTGCGCCGGCGCATAAAACCCCATTGGTTGCGAATTCAAGAGCGCCGCGCAGAATGCGTCCAGGTGCCGGCATTTGACCCAGCTCGACGCATACTCGACGGGCTCCTTGCCTTCTCGGCGGCGTAAATAGGGATGCACCATATCGCCTTGGATTGGGCCCGGCCGGACGATCGCAACCTGGATGACGAAGTCATAGAAAGTCTGCGGCTTCAGGCGCGGCAGCATGGACATCTGCACCCGGCTTTCAATCTGGAAGGTGCCAATCGTATCGGCCTTACGGATCATGCTATAGGTGCGCGGATCTTCGGCCGGAATGGAAGCGAGATCGCGGGGATCGCCGTTGTGCTCCGCCATCAGCGCGAAGGCTTTGCTCATGCAGGTCAGCATGCCGAGTGCCAGGACGCCGACCTTTGCGGTGAAGGTGGCCGCGACACGTCCACCTATGAGGTTCAGGTTCAAAAGCGCGATCATGCTTCGCCACGCAAAACTGCGCGGCCAAACTGAGACGTGGTCATAGTCTTGTCCTTTTGATGGTGGATTGGGAGCTACGTCAGATGCTCCGCGTATTCATTTGGCAAGGCAACGGCGCCGCCCGAATAATTCGCGTTTCAAATTCGTCTTCGGTAGCATTGCTAATATATCCCGCAGGCACACCTGCCCGCAGGTCAATCAACATCAGACAGAAAGGGAGTTTACATGGCCTGGCTACAACTCACCACCGACAACGAAGAGTCCGTTATCATCGACAGCGAAAAGGTTCTCCAAATTAAGCGGCACGCAAAAGGGTCTCACATCACGTTGACGGCGATCCTTCCCAACAAGGATGGCAAGCCTTCCCTGAAAAGTCTGGTTGTTTCGCAGACTCTCGAAGACGTCGCTAAGGCACTGAAAGCGACTATTATTCGGTGATGATAACCGGAGGTGATTCCGGGCGCCCGGCGCCCGGTCTGGCCGAGATCGATGTGCTTGTCGTTTCATCGAGAATCGTATCGTTCCCGAAGCCTGCGCCGAAATGCTCAGCTGTCGCGGTGGTGACGACGAGTCGGTTGCCAAACGAATTGGCGGACTCGCCGTTTGCCGGAAAGTTCAGGCCGTTCACCGGTATGTCGGCCGATTGTTGTCATCGGCCATGGAAGCGGTGCCCTTCACCACGAATATATCGTCTGGTTGATGGAGACCGTCGTAGCCACCTCAATCCAGTTCGAGCCCGATACCCTTCTTCGCAGCGCCATTCTTCCGAATCGTCATACCGCCTCTGAGATCGTCAGCAACGCACCAAGCGAACGGCGACGGGCTGGCGTTCTCTCAATCAATATCATGAGGATTGCTACCTATCTCCTCGCAGAGCCAGTGCGCCGCATCGCGGGTGGTCGATGCGCCGACATATTCCACCATAATATGCTGGATCGGCGTGACAGGCTTCTTTTTGCCGAAATCACGGATTCCGTCAGCGTGGATGGATAGTCCATTCACCATCTTTTTTAGCAGCGCATCTACTTGTTGGGAGAGGGAACTCGGTTCTCTTTAGCCGGCTTTGTTCGGACAGCCGGGATCGTCCCAGATCTTTTTCTGAAGGTCAAATTCCGGCCTGACAGCGCCCCTCACCTCCCCACTCCTCGTCACGGTCAGTACACATAGCACCAGCCCTCGCGCCTCCACGGTTTGAGCCTCTCGCGATTTCTTAAAGCCCGCAACTTCAGCGTGAGGTATCGCGGAGTGGTGCTTCTTACTCGTCAGTTCGTTTGGCTTGTAGAGCGCGAACTCCAGAACGCCCTTCCATGCGGCCGGATTCTCTCCGCTCCGATGACCCTCGCCCTTAGCGGCGTCGAGCACGCGCTTGATTGCCTCGTGTCTTTCCCGCGGTTTCCTGCTTTTCGCCCCTCCGACACAGCGACGGCGTTGGCCGCAGCAGCGTGGTTCTCAATGATGTTTCGCCATCTCGCCTCAGTCTACGCGCCCCGCCATCGTCCGGCCTTCATAACAGCGTGGATGAAAGAGTATGCATGTTCACTGAAGTCATCACATTGACATCGCCGCTTGGCGTTGAGCGATCGGGTCGACCTCGCTTCGAACGAGCTTAAACGCTTCATCGGCCTTCGCCCTGGCTTGAGCTAGACCGACGCCCAGCAAAGATCCTAGGCCGAGTTGCCGACGCTTCCATTAAAGGTATAGTCAAAAATCCAGTATCGAGAGCCGTCCTTCTCAACCGGCCAGAGGCCGCAATCGCTTTCATCCTGCCACGCTTCGAGTATGGCATCCCATTTTTTCCCGCTTTTGGAGTAATTGCTAGATGTACTTATAGTTACAACGGGCAAAAAACTCGAAACCTAAGCATATCAATGCGTTGGTGCGGGCGGATGGATAGGGGCTGCCTGATCTTTTCCGGCCTGGGGGCGAGTTCTCCAGCCAAGACTGGATTATATTTTAGCAGTCGGCTTATGATTGAACCGACCCCGATCTCTTTTCAATATACATTTCTCAGATCAGCCAGGCGAGAAAGCTAGTCCTGATCGACGGCCATGCCGGTTGTAGCGTCGATGTTGATTTGGACGCGGGCTTTGTCGGTGGTGCGGTACTCGATTTCATAATAGCCCTTGTCGTTCCAGGACAAGGAATCGAGACGCGCGAAATCCGGCCGGCTCTCTATCTCGGAAAGGATCATGGACGGCTTCTTGCCGGCCTCCGCCCTAGGCTTATCCTTTGCCTCCTGGGAATGCGCAACAGCCGCAAGCCCAGTCCAGATACCAAGAGCAAGGATCGCCATTCTTTTCGACATGCTGATCTCCATCTTTTGCCACCAGAAACGACTCAAGCATCCGATCCTAGCGGAGGTTCAACGGTGGGCGCTTCGTGTTCATCTGGAGTTCGTGGCGGGTGGCGAAGCGGCCGAAGAGGAGCAGCAGCTTGCGCTCCTGGGCCTTGTCGATGCCATTCTTGCGGCAATGATCCACGACATCGTGGACGACGCGGGTCTGACGTGGGGTGAATCGGCTGATATCGATGTGGTGGGTCATGGACATTCCTCCGTTCGCATTGAGGAGAAACACGGCGGGGGACACTAAGTTCCCGCGACATGCTGTTATTTATACACTTTTCGGGATCAGGGAACGAGCCCTGCCCCCATCTGGCCCGCCATGCGGATGGTGCCGTAATCGCGGTCACGCGCATTGCGGCGGAAGGCCTGGCTGCGTTCGCGCGGATGGGCGAAGGTGTCGGAAAGCGGCGTGCCGACCATCCCGTCGGCGAAGGTGCCGGTCGCGACGTCGTCCTCGTGTTCGATCGACTTGGTCTGAAACAATCCGAAAAGCATCATCCTATCTCCCATTTCCCGTCCCAACGGGCGGGCGGGGATTCCGTTCCCGCCAGCGCGCCGGATAGACGCAAAATTAACCATGTTTGCTAACAGCTCATTAAAGGTCGGGCTTTTTTCGGCCGCGCCATCGTTTTCGGGTGATCCGGCTTCGCTAGATTAACGTCTTGGCGTGGAGAGCCATTGACGCTAGCTTCCCCTGACGTCGGGTTGGCAGAGGGACCATCGATGACGATTGAAATGATTTCAGAAAAAGCATTTTCAGACGGCGTGCATCTGGCGCCGGACAATATCACGGAGCGGACGAAGGGGTTGCCCTTCAAGGCGCAGCTCGTCCTGCGCGGCCTCGTGAAGCTCGAAGCCGGCACGCTCGCCATGACGATCCCCGGCGGACAGACCTTCATCATCACAGGCAAGACGCCTGGACCGCGGGCCGCCGTGACGCTCCATAACTGGAAACTCATGCACAGCGCCGTCGGCGGCGGGGTGATCGGCGTTGCGGAGAGTTACATCGACGGCGACTGGGAAAGCCCGGATGCCGGCGCCTTCATGGAGCTTATCCTCGTCAACAGCAATGTGGTGCACCACTATTCCAACGGCCCGCGCGGTCTCTTCCTGCTGGTGGAGAAATTCCGTCACTGGCTGAACGCCAACACGCGGCGCGGCTCGAAACGCAACATCGCCGCCCATTACGATCTCGGCAACGCCTTCTATTCCGCGTGGCTAGACCCGACGATGACGTACTCCTCAGCGCTCTATTCCCAAGGCGCAAATGACCTCACCTCCGCGCAGCTTGCCAAATACCGCGCACTGGCCGAGGCGACGGGCATCGGCCCCAGCGATCATGTGCTGGAAATCGGCTGTGGCTGGGGTGGTTTTGCGGAATTTGCCGCCGGCGAGATCGGCTGCAAGGTCACGGGCCTGACCATCAGCCGCGAGCAGCTTGCCTTTGGCCGCGAGCGTATGGCGAAGGCCGGGCTTTCCGACCGCGTCGAGCTCAAATTCCAGGACTATCGCGACGAGACCGGCACCTATGACCGCATCGTCTCCATCGAAATGTTCGAGGCGGTCGGCGAGAAATACTGGCCCGCCTATTTCTCCAAACTCAACGAATGCCTGAAACCCGGCGGCCGCGCCGGCTTGCAGATCATCACCATCCTGCAGGAAGCCTTCGAGGACTATAAGGCCAATCCCGATTTCATCCAGAAATACGTCTTTCCCGGCGGCATGCTGCCGACCCGCGAGCATCTTTCGGCGCTCGGCCGCCAGTTCGGGCTGGGCATGGCCTCGGACATGGGCTTCGGGCCGGACTATGCCCGCACGCTTGCCGAATGGCGTCACCGTTTCTGGGCGGCCTGGGAGCGCATCGTGCCGCTCGGGTTCGACGAGCGTTTCCGAAAACTCTGGGAGTTCTACTTCTATTATTGCGAGGCGGGGTTTCGGGCGCGAAATATCGATGTGCGGCAGGTGGTTTACACGCGCCCGCTTGCCTAGCTCGCGCGGCAGTGGAAAAAATCCCTCTTGAAGCCCTTTTCCGGGGAACGCGTTTTCTTGCAAAGCGCCGCGTGCCGGCCGAAAAGACGGTTCCAAATCTAGGCACGTAAAGCGAGGCTCGTCTCCCATGTCCATTCTTCCGTCCGTTCTGGATGCAATCGGCAACACGCCGCTGATCCGCCTCAAGGGCGCCTCGGAAGCGACGGGCTGCGAAATCCTCGGCAAGGCGGAATTTCTGAACCCCGGCCAGTCCGTGAAGGACCGTGCGGCGCTGTCGATCATCCGCAAGGCGGAAGCGGCCGGACAGCTGCGCCCGGGCGGCGTCATCGTCGAGGGAACGGCCGGCAATACGGGCATCGGCCTCGCCCTCGTCGCAAAGGCGCTCGGCTACCGCGCGATCATCGTCATCCCGGAAACCCAGAGCCAGGAAAAGAAGGACGCGATCCGCGGCCTCGGCGCCGAGCTCGTGGAAGTGCCGGCGGTACCCTACAAGAACCCGAACAACTACGTGAAGCTTTCCGGCCGGCTTGCCGAACAGCTCGCCAAGACCGAACCGAACGGCGCGATCTGGGCCAACCAGTTCGACAATGTCGCCAACCGCGACGCCCACATCGAAACGACCGCCCCTGAAATCTGGCGCGACACCGATGGCAAGGTCGACGGTTTCGTCTCCGCCGTCGGTTCCGGCGGCACCCTGGCCGGTGTCGCTGCAGGCCTTCGTGCCAAGAACCCCAACATCAAGATCGCGCTGGCCGATCCGGATGGCGCGGCACTCTACAGCTATTATACCAACGGTGAACTCAAGTCCGCCGGCAGCTCGATCACCGAGGGCATTGGGCAGGGGCGTATCACGGCGAACCTCGAAGGTTTCTCGCCGGATTACTCCTACAACATTCCCGATTCCGAAGCCGTTCCGATCGTCTTCGATCTCATCGAGAACGAGGGCATCGCCATCGGCGGCTCGTCGGCCATCAACATTGCCGGCGCGATTCGCCTCGCCCGCGACCTCGGTCCCGGCCACACGATCGTGACGATCCTCTGCGACTATGCTAACCGCTATCAGTCGAAACTTTTCAACCCGGACTTCCTCGATTCGAAGGGCCTGCCCGTCCCGGGTTGGCTGAAGGCGAAATCGGGGGTCAAGGTCCCCTATCAGCCGGTCGAATAGGTCTCATGTCCCTTACCACCACTGCCCTCTTTCGCGACGATTTCTATCTCTCGACACATGAGGCAGTGGTGACGGCGGTGCATGAAGACGGCGGCATCGAGCTCGACCAGACCTGCTTTTACGCGACGTCCGGCGGCCAGCCGGGCGATACCGGCTTCCTGGAGCGCAGCGACGGCAGCCGCATCGCGCTCGGCCCGGCCGTCACGGGCGCGACGAAAGAGATCATCATTCACCGCCCGCTCGAGGGCGAGGCATCGCCTATCGTCGGCGAGACCGTGGTCGCCCATATCGACTGGGCGCGCCGCTACAAGCTGATGCGCATGCACACCGCCTGTCACCTGCTGTCCGTCGTCTGCCCCTATCCGATCACCGGTGCGGCGGTCGGCGAGGAGGACAGCCGCGTCGATTTCGACATGACCGACACGATCGACAGGGACGAGGTGACGGCGAAGCTGATGAAGCTCGTCGAGGAGAACCATCCGGTCTTCGTTCAGTGGATCACCGATGCGGAGCTTGCCGCCAATCCCGGCATCGTCAAATCCAAGAACGTGCGTCCGCCTATGGGGCTCGGTCGCGTCAGCCTCGTCTGCATCGGCGAGAATTCGTCCATCGACAGCCAGCCTTGCGGCGGCACCCATGTGTCGGAAACGCAGGAAGTCGGCGCCATCCACATCGCCAAAATCGAGAAGAAGGGCAAGGAGAACCGCCGGTTCCGCATCCGTTTCGGTGCGCCGGGTTCCGAGGCCTAGGGGAGACCAGACATGTCCAACGACAAGAGCAGGTTCGTCGTTTCGGCGGATTGGGTTGAAAAGCAGCTCGGCGCACCGGAATTCCGCGTGGTCGATGCCTCCTGGTATCTGCCGGCGCAAAACCGCAACGGTGCGGCCGAATATGCCTCTGGCCACATCCCCGGCGCCGTGTTCTTCGATCAGGACGTCATCGCCGACCATACGAGCGGCCTGCCGCATACCATCCCGTCGGCCGAATTCTTCGCAACGGAAGTCGGCAAGCTCGGCATTTCCGACACGGACACCATCGTCGTCTATGACGGACCCGGCATCTTCACGGCGCCGCGCGTCTGGTGGCTGTTCCGCACAATGGGTGCGAAGAACGTTTTCGTCATGGACGGCGGCATCGATGGCTGGAAAAAGGAGGGCCGTCCGCTGACGACCGATCTGCCCGAGCCGGCACCCGCCGTCTTCCAAACCAATTTCAACCCCTATGCCGTCACCTCCTTCGAGGAGATGCGCGGCATCGTTACGACGCGGTCGAAGCAGATCGCCGATGCCCGCGGTGCCGGCCGTTTCACCGGCGAAGAGGCCGAACCCCGCGCCGGCATGCGCTCCGGCCACATGCCGGGCGCCAAAAGCATGCCGTCGGGCACGTTCTCCGTCGACGGTAAGTTCAAGGATCTCGCGAGCCTGCGACGGCATTTCGAAGAATCCGGCATCGACCTCTCCAAGCCGGTCGTCACCAGTTGCGGTTCCGGCGTGACGGCGGCGATCATCACGCTTGCCCTCCATTCTCTGGGACACGAGGACAACACGCTTTATGACGGCTCCTGGTCGGAATGGGGCAGCCGTCAGGATACGCCCGTGGCCACCGGAAAGGACTGAACATGGCGAAGAAAGCCCAGTCCGCGCCGATCGCGGTCCATATCACCGCGCTGGAAATGACGGCGCCGCCCAAGCAGAGCCTGCCGGTGCCGGTCAATGTGCACACGGCCATCCTCAGCGCGCCGGATATTCCGCTCGCCTTCTACCGTTTCCTCTACCGGCAGGTCGGCAGCCGCTGGCACTGGGTCGATCGCCTGCGCATGGACGATGCGACGCTGGCGGCCACCCTCGGCAACAAGCGCAACAGCGTGACCGTGCTCTATGTCAACGGCGCGCCCGCCGGCTTCTTCGAACTCTTGCAGGTCGATGACGACACGATCGAGCTTTCGCATTTCGGTCTGCTCGAGCGGGCGCTGGGCCTTGGCATCGGCAAATGGTTCCTGCTCCAGACGCTCTATGCCGCCTGGGCGCTCGGCCCCAAGCGCGTGACGGTCACGACGAACAATCTCGATCATCCGCGCGCCCTCCAGCTCTACCAGATGTTCGGTTTCTCGCCGGTCGGCACGCGCGACGCCGAAGTGGTGCCGCTATCGGATGCCGAACTGCTGGCGCTCGCCAAACGCGACTGTCTGATGCCGACAGACCCCCGTTAAACAATCTGAACGGGAGTTAAAGGCGGGGTTCAGGTCTGCTTCAGATCGCAAATGGCACTTTGGCGCCAACAAACGATCCGACCAAGGAGACCACACATGCAACGCCGCGCCTTTCTGACCGCGCTTTCCGCCGCCTTCGCCGCTCCGCTCTTCTCGAACGCCGCGCTGGCGCAGGAAACCCCGTCGGCGGAAATCATCCTGCGTCGCCTGGATGCCGCGCCGTCGCGTCGTCTGCGCAACGAAGAGCGTGTGACGGTGCGCGAGTTCAAGCGACGGCCGGACCTGCGCAGTGCGGCGCCCTCGATCAACATCCAGTCGATCAACTTCGCCTTCGGCTCGGCGGAAATCCCACATTCAGAATATCGCAAGGTGCGCCAGATCGCCCGCGCCATGGAACAGCTGCTGCGCCGCCGCCGCCACGCCGTCTTTCTCATCGAGGGCCACACCGACGCGGTCGGCTCGTTCGAATCGAACCAGATCCTGTCCGAACGCCGCGCCGAATCGCTGAAGCGCGTGCTGGTGCAGGAATTCCTGCTGCCCGCCCGCGCGCTCGAAACGGTCGGCTATGGCGAGGAGTATCTGCTGGTCCAGACCCAGTACGAGGAATGGCGCAACCGCCGCGTCACGCTGCGCCGCATCGACGAATTCGTTCACTAACCTCTCTAACCGCCGGAACCGCCGGCCTCGCGCCGGCGGTCTTGATTCCCGTGGCAAGTATCGGGTGTCGCCGCCTGCGGGAATGACGAAGATGGCCTCCTGTCCAACGATCGGAGCCCTCCATGTCCATCCGCTTCCTGCCCATACCCACCGAAACCGCCGCCGCCTATTGGAACGGCGGCAATGACACCTATGGCCTGAAGCCGGAGCGGCAGGTGTCCGACGGCGACGGCGTGCCCTGCCGCCATTGTCTGCGGCTCGTCGGTGCCGGGGAACCCTACCTGGTCCTCGCCCACCGCCCCTTCCCGGCCCTCCAGCCCTATGCGGAGACCGGGCCGATCTTCCTGCACGCGGAGCCGTGCGCCGCACATCAGCCGTCCGAGGCCATGCCGCCCATGCTGACCAGCCGCGACTATATCGTGCGCGGCTACTCCAGGGAAAACCGCATCCTCTACGGCACCGGCGCCGTGGTGCCGAATGCCGATATTCCCGCGTATGCGCGGGACCTGCTCGATCGCGAGGACGTCGCCTATCTGCACATCCGCTCGGCCCGCAACAACTGTTACCAGTGCCGCGTCGAGCGGGCATGAAAAGGCCCGGATTGCTCCGGGCCTTTTCATTTTCGCATCGCAAAAATCAGGCGACGTTCAGCACGGCTTCCGGCGCGAAGGCATCGTAGCCGAGGGCTTCGGCGACCGGGGCGTTGGTGACGCGCCCCTTGTGTACGTTGAGACCGGCACGCAGGTGGCGGTCTTCGGCAATGGCCTTGAGGCCCTTGTCGGCCAGCTGGAGGCCGTAGTGCAGCGTCGCGTTGTTCAGTGCATGCGCCGAGGTGACCGGCACGGCGCCCGGCATGTTGGCGACGCAATAGTGCACCACGCCGTCGACCTCGTAGGTCGGGTCGGAATGGGTCGTGGCATGCGAGGTCTCGAAGCAGCCGCCCTGGTCGATGGCGACGTCGACGATGACGGCGCCCTTCTTCATGCCCGAGAGCATTTCGCGGGTCACGAGTTTTGGCGCGGCAGCGCCGGGAATCAGCACAGCGCCGATGACGAGATCGGCGGAGAAAACTTCCTCTTCCAGCGCGTCGATCGTCGAATAGCGCGTGTGGATGCGGCCGCCGAAGAGATCGTCGAGCTGGCGCAGGCGCGGGATCGAGCGGTCGAGGATAGAGACATCCGCGCCGAGGCCGGCGGCCATCTTCGCCGCATGCAGGCCGACGACGCCGCCGCCGATGATGGTGACTTTGGCCGGCAGCACGCCGGGCACGCCGCCGAGCAGGATGCCGCGGCCGCCATTGGCCTTCTGAAGCGCGGTGGCGCCCGCCTGGATGGAGAGACGGCCGGCAACTTCAGACATCGGCGCGAGCAGCGGCAGGCCGCCGCGGTCATCCGTCACCGTCTCGTAGGCAATGGCCGTGACGCCGGAGGCGAGCAGACCCTTGGTCTGCTCCGGATCGGGCGCCAGATGCAGGTAGGTGTAGAGAATCTGTCCGTCGCGTAGCTGCGCCCATTCGGAGGGCTGCGGTTCCTTGACCTTCACCACCATATCGGACTTCTGGAAGATATCCGCGGCGGTGGGGACGATCTTCGCGCCGGCGGCGCGGTAGGCATCGTCGTCGGCGCCGATGCCGGCGCCGGCCTTGGTTTCGATGATGACGTCGTGGCCATGCGCCACATATTCGCGAACAGCACCCGGCGTCAGACCGACCCGATATTCGTGATTCTTGATTTCCTTCGGACAACCGACACGCATACGCGTTCCTCTCCATGTTCCGTTGTTTTCCGCCACTCCCAGCGGGACCACAATGGAACCAGAGGACACACGCAATGTCCTTGCAAAGCGCGTTTGCGAAACCGCTCACGGTCGAATATTCTTCGAATATAAGCATAATTTTCGAAGGAAATTCGAATGGCGCAACTGGATGCGATTGATACTGCGATCCTGAAGGTGATTCAGCAGAACGGGCGGATTTCGAATGCCGAACTGGCCGAACGCGTCGGCCTGTCGCCGTCGGCCTGCTCGCGCCGCCTCGACATTCTGGAGAAATCCGGCGTCATTAACGGCTATCACGCCCGCGTTTCGCCCAAGGCGCTCGACTACAAGATGATCGCCATCGTGCACATCTCGCTGTCGGGCCAGTTCGCCAAGACGCTGGCCGAGTTCGAGCAGGCAGTGAAGCTCTGCCCGAACGTGCTCGTCTGTTACCTGATGTCGGGTGAGTACGATTATATCCTGCGCGTCGCCGCCAAGGATCTGGAGGATTACGAGCGAATCCACCGCGACTGGCTGTCGGCCCTGCCCCATGTGGTGAAGATCAACTCGAGTTTCGCGCTGCGCGAAATCATCGACCGGCCGAATGTCGGCATCTAGAATCGGAGATTGATGCCGGCGCGGCGCAGCAGCCAGTAGAACAGCGCGGTTGCGCCGATCCCCAGCATCATCGCCCAGAAGAACCCGGTTTCGCCGACGCTGAACGGCAGGCCGGCGGTGTTCATGCCGAAGACGCCGACGACGAGCGTGCCGGGCAGCAACAGCGCGCTCATCACGGCCATTGCCTTCAGGCTGCGGTTCGATTCGTCCGCCAACTCCGCCGCCATTTCCTCCTGCAGCAGGCGCGCGCGGTCGTTGACCATGACGATTTCGCGGTCGAGCCGTTCCAGCCGCATCGACAGGCGCCGCAGCACGGCATGGGCGTTGTCCGAGAGTGCCCAGTCTTCCCGGTCCTCCTCCTCGAACAGCGCCACCATGCCGGCGACCGGCCGGTGCAGCGATACGGCAAGACGGCGCACCTCCTTGAGGCTGCGACGCTCGTCGCTCAGGCGCTCCGTAACGAGCCGATCCTCCACCGCATCGAGCATGGCCGCGGCTTCCTTCAGCTTGATCGCGGTGTTCTTGCAAAAAGCCGCGACGATCGCCTCGAAGAGTTCATAGGCCGTCGCCGGGCAAAACCCTTCGGCAAAAGACCGGCGAACCCGGTTCACCGCCTCCACGGGATGGCGCCGCCCGGTGACGAGCAGGCGCTCCGTCAGCGCGAAATGCAGCCGCCCCACCGTGGTGGAGGCGCGTTCGGTTTCCTGCTGCTGGAGATCGGCGATGACGCCATGCGTCATGCCGGCCTCATGGCCGAGGACAAGGCTCTCGTCATGGCCTTCGAGGATGGCGCGCGCCGCAGCCGGCAAGGCGCAGCGGCCCGGCAGCCAGGCCTGCGTGCGCTGATCGACGAGATCGACATGCAGCCAGACCCAGCCGTCCGGCGCGGAAAGCGCCGCATCGATATCCTGCGGCGCGACTGGCACGACAGGCCCGCCGGGCGAAAGCCGGTAGGCGCCGACGAGGCCCGGTGTCAGGCCCCGCTCCGTCTGGTCGAGAAGGTTCAAGTTCGGATGCCGGTATCAGTAGACATCCGGGACATACATTTCATCCGGCGGCTCGTGACGGATGTAGTCGTCGTGGCGCACACGCTCCGGCAGGTCGATCGACTGCTTCGGCACGTCCTCGTAAGGCACCTGCGCCAGAAGATGGGCGATGCAGTTGAGGCGCGCCTTCTTCTTGTCGACGGCCTCGACGATCCACCAGGGCGCTTCCGGTATGTGAGTGCGCGAAAGCATCTCTTCCTTGGCCTTGGTGTAGTCCTCCCAGTGGACACGGCTTTCCAGGTCCATCGGCGAGAGCTTCCACTGCTTCAGCGGATCGTGGATGCGCATGCGAAAACGGAATTCCTGCTCCTCGTCGGTGATCGAGAACCAGTATTTGATGAGGATGATGCCGGAGCGCACCAGCATGCGCTCGAATTCCGGCACCGAGCGGAAAAACTCTTCCAGCTCGGCCGGCGAACAGAAGCCCATGACGCGCTCGACGCCGGCGCGGTTATACCAGGAGCGGTCGAACAGCACCATTTCGCCGGCACTCGGCAGATGGGCGGCATACCGCTGGAAATACCATTGATCGCGCTCGCGCTCGGTCGGTGCCGGAAGCGCCACGACGCGGCAAACACGCGGATTGAGGCGCTGGGTCACGCGCTTGATGGCGCCGCCCTTGCCGGCGGAATCGCGGCCTTCGAAGAGAACGACGACCTTGAGCTTCTTGTGCTGCACCCAGTCCTGGAGCTTCACCAATTCATGCTGGAGGCGGAAAAGCTCGCGGAAATAGACCCGGCGCTCCAGCGTTTGAGCCGGCACTTCCGACATGCCCTCGGCGACGAGCTCGTCGAGACGCTCCTCCTCGATCTGCATTTCCAGCTCCTCATCGAAGCTGTCGGCAATTTCGGCCTTGATGCGGTTCAGATGGTGGTCTTCGAACATGATCGCGATCCGTTCATGAGAGAGGCTCTGCTGCCCGTATAGGAAGCACATATGAACCTTTTGTGACGGGCGATTTTTCAGGCACCAGCGCCCGAACACGGTGCAGGCCTATCCGGATACTACGCGGTTGCGGCCGGCATTCTTGGCGGCGTAGAGCCTGCTGTCGGCGGCCGAGAGCAATGCGTTCAGCGTCGTGCCGTCGGCATAGCTGTTGGCGACGCCGATGCTGACCGTGACCGGCATGCCATCCGGCCGGCGGATTTCCGCCTCGACCGTTCGGCGAAGAGCCTCGGCGCGCTCAGCCCCGGTTGCCGGTGCGATATCCTCGCAGATGACGACGAACTCCTCCCCGCCGAAGCGGAAGAGGCGGTCGGTGTTGCGCAGCGCGCGTTGCAGGCAGGCGGCGGTGTCCTTCAGCACGCCATCGCCGGCAAGATGGCCGAACCGGTCGTTGACATCCTTGAAATGGTCGGCGTCGATGATCATCAACGCCATCGGCTTGCCGTCCACCAACATGGCCGAAAGCACACGCGGCGCCTCGAATTCCAGCCGGCTGCGGTCGTAGACCCCGGTCAGTGCATCGCGGCCGGAGCGATCCAGCAGATCCTCGTAGCGCTCGCGGAAGGTGAGGTCCGCAAAAATATCGGCGATCGGCCGCGGCGAGACGGGAATGGCGGAAATGCGCGAATAGTAGAGATAGACGGTGATCAGCACCGCATATACGCTGGCCGCCAGCATTTTGGCGATCCAGCCGCCCCAGAAGACGGCGATCGGCGCGCCGTTCAGGATATGCAATGCGGAATAGAAGCCAATCTGATCGAAGGTGAGCACGGCCACGCCCGACACGAAGAAGCGCATCGCTGTGTTCTTCTTGAAGACGCGCCCCAGCCGCTCGTAGAGCAGAATGATGGCGAGCGCATCGACATAGAGCAGCATCGTGCCCCACAGCATCAGCCAGCCCATCTCGTCGATGAAGGCGAGATCGGCGATGCGGCCCGGCACCGCGCCGATCGTCTGGTGATGGCGCAGGAAGAAACTCAGGCCCACCGTCAGGAAATTGCCGGCAAGCAGGCCGTAAATCGGCGCGCGCACGACGGCGGCGTCCTCCTTCACGTAAAGAAGAAGGATCATCATCAGCTTGCCGGAAAACAGCACCGAAGAGCCCGGCGAAATCACGCCGAAGGGCAGCTCGATATAGAAGACGGCGGCAAGATAGGTCTCGAGGAAGTGCATCACGCCGAGCGCTGCGACGAAGACGCCGATGCCGAGCTGATGGCGCAGGTGCAGCAGGCCCACCATGAAGACGAAATAGAACCCGGCCTCGATGAGAAGCAGGATCAGATTTTCAGTACCCATGATCGATCCGCAGCATTTCTCGACTGCACCAGCTAACAACAGCGGCAGAGTCGCAACAAGTCACTTTTGCTGCGGATACAGCCAATCGTACCAGTACTCCAGCGTCCCGGCACTTTTTGTATGACTTTTATTGGCTAAAACAGCTTTATCGAGCAGGATCAGACCTGCCGGCTGTCCACACCGTCGCTGAACAGCGAGGCGCCGTGCTGGTCGGCGATCTGTTTCGCCTTGCGGAACGTTGACGCGACCGTGTCGTCCCGCGAGGAGAACAGATCGGCGCGAATGAAACTGCGGGTCAGCACCCGGTCGCCGTCGCGCTTTTCGATCCGCCCGGCAAGACGGTACTGGCCGCCTTCCTGGATGGGGGCCGCGACGAGCGTCAGGTCGTTATACGCCTCGGTTTCCTCCGCCACTTTTGCCGGAGTTGCCGTATCGCCGCCGCGACCGAAGAGTTTTGAAAAGAAAGAAGCCATGGCCGATTGCTAACACAGGCCGGCACGCCCTCCAAGAGGCGAGCTTCGACGCCCATGCCAGTTCCTTTTTTAAACCGCGTTGTCCGACGCCAAAGCGCGATCGCTTCGGCTGGAAATGCCTTAGATAATAAGGTTGGCGAGAATTTCGTTCTCGGTGATGTCCTGATAGCCCATGCCCGCGCCGTCGAAGGCTTTCTTGAGCGCCACGAAATTCTCGGGCGATTTCGTTTCCAGACCGATGAGGATCGAACCGAAATTGCGGGCGGACTTCTTCAGATATTCGAAACGGGCGATGTCGTCGTCCGGGCCGAGCAGGTTGAGGAAATCGCGAAGCGCGCCGGGTCGCTGCGCAAGCCGCAGGATGAAGTACTTCTTCAGCCCCTTGTGGCGCATGGCGCGTTCCTTGACGTCGGGCAGACGCTCGAAATCGAAATTGCCGCCGGACACGACGGCAACGACCGTCTTGCCCTCCAGCTTTTCGCGGCTGAGTTCCTCAAGCGCCGCCAGCGACAGCGCACCCGCCGGCTCCAGCACCACGCCCTCGACATTCAGCATATCCACCATCGTCACGCAGATCGCGTTTTCCGACAGAAGCATCACCTGGTCGGCGGAGAACCGGCGAAGGGCGGAGAAATTCAGCGCGCCGATCTGGCCGACGGCGGCACCGTCGACGAAATTATCGACCGTTTCGAGCGTCACCACCGCGCCGCTTTCCAGGCTGCGCTTGAGGCTCGGCGCACCCGCCGGCTCGCAGAACAGGAAGCTCGACCGACCGATCATCCCATCGAAATAGCCTGTGACGCCGGACGCCAGGCCCCCGCCGCCGACCGGCAGAACAACGAGGTCCGGCAGTTTGCCCTCGCCGAGCTGCGCGACGATTTCCGCCGCCACCGTCGCCTGCCCCTCGATGATATCGGCATGGTCGAAGGGCGGCACCATCAGCGAACCGGTCGCTTCCGCATGGTCGCGGGCGGCCTTGTAGCACTGGTCGAAGAAGTCGCCGACGAGCTTGATGGTGACGAATTCGCCGCCGAACATGCGCGTTTTGTCGATCTTCTGTTGCGGTGTCGTCACCGGCATGAACACCACGCCCGGCACGCCGAAATGGCGGCAGACGAAGGCGAAGCCCTGCGCGTGGTTGCCGGCCGAAGCGCAGACGAAGCTGCGCGCGGCGTTTTCCTGAGCTAGCACCTTACGGAAGAAATTGAACGCGCCGCGGATCTTGTAGGAACGCACCGGCGAAAGATCTTCGCGCTTCAGGTAGATCTCCGCGCCGTAGCGGGCGGAGAGATGTTCGTTTAGCTGCAGCGGCGTTTCGGGGAAGAGACCGCGCAAGGCTTCCATGGCCGCGTCGACATCGGGTTTCATGCTAATGGTCCGTCTACAAAAGGGTTCAGGTTCAAAACGGCATGCCGCGCCTTCACAGGCAGGGACAGAGGCACCACACGCCGGTCATTCTTCAAACCTTTCAACGCTCTCACGTGGCAGGGCAGCCTATCCTTGAGTTTGGGCGATGCAAACGCTATTGCATATCGCAGCGACGGACACCACCCGTCCCGGCCGCGCGGCCTTTCGAGACCAACTTGAGCCCAGCCGGCACGCAGGACATCCCGTGAACGCCACCATTTTCCGGTCCGCCATCAATATTGCCGCCATCAGCGGCATCTATCTTTCGGTCGCGATGCTGCTGCCGGCGCTGATCGACGTCTATTACGGGCATCCCGACTCGGAAGTCTTCTTCCTCTCCGCCTTCTTCACCGGCGCGCTTTCGCTCGCGACGGCGGCGGCCACCCGTGCCGGCCCGCCGCCCTTCAACAAGCGCATGGGCTTTCTCGTCGTCAACATGCTCTGGCTCTCGGGCAGCATCATCGGCGCCATCCCGCTCTGGCTGTCGTCGCTCGACCTCACCTTCGCGCAGGCCTTCTTCGAATCGGTCTCGGCGATCAGCACGACGGGCTCGACCGTCATCGTCGGCCTCGATCATGCGCCGCCCGGCGTCCTGATGTGGCGCTCGCTGCTGCACTGGCTCGGCGGTGTGGGAATTCTGGCGCTTGGCCTCTTCATCATGCCCTATCTGCGCGTCGGCGGCATGTCCTTCTTCAAGCTCGAATCCTCCGATACGGCCGACAAGCCCTTCGCCCGCATCGCAAGCTATACGCGGGCCTTCCTCGCCATCTATGTGGCGATCACGCTCATCTGCGCCATCGTCTATGCAGCACTCGGCATGAGCCGCTTCGATGCGCTGAACCATGCGATGTCGACCGTCGCGACGGGCGGGCTTTCCACGCACGACGCCTCCTTCGGCTATTTCAAGAGCCTGCCGCTGCTCTGGGCCGCCACCTTCTTCATGACGCTGTCGAGCCTGCCCTTCTCGGTGCTCATCCTCTTCGTCGTGCGCGGGCGCATCGATGCCTGGCGTGATCCGCAGATCCGCGTCTTCCTCAGCTATCTCGTGCTCTTCGCCATCGCGGCCAGCGTTTTCCAGCGCCTGCAGAACGGTGTCGATTTCCACCAGGCGCTGGCGCATTCCTTCTTCACCGTCTCCTCGATCCTTTCGACGACGGGTTTTGCCAGCGACGACTATACCCAATGGGGCCATTTCATCGTGGCGCTCGCCTTCGTCGCGACCTTCATGGGCGGTTGCTCCGGCTCGACGGCCGGCGGTCTCAAGGCTTATCGCCTCATCATCCTGTTCAACTTCATCCGCACCGGCCTTTATCGCCTCATCTATCCCGACGGTATCCACGCCGTGCGCTACGGCACAATGACCGTCGATATGGACCTCCAGCGCAGTGTCTTCCTGTTCTTCATCACCTATGTGGCGCTCTCGGCCTTCGGCGCGATCCTGCTCGGATTGATGGGATACGATGTGCTAACGGCCATTTCGGCAGCGGCTACCTCGCTCTCGAACGTCGGTCCGGGCGTCACGCAGGCGATCGGGCCGGCCGGCTCCTTCGCGATTTTCCATGATGCAGCACTCTACCTGCTCTCGTTCCTTATGCTTCTCGGGCGTTTGGAAATCCTCACGGTCCTCGTCATATTAACCCCACTCTTCTGGAAGAGTTGACTGTTGCCACGCTTCTTCGCATCCTGCGGCCATCGGGCTGGAGGTTGAGTGTATGGTCGTGTCGAAGTCCCTGTTGCGCATGCTGTTTATCGCTGCGCTGATACCGGCGCCCGTCTTTGCCGGGCCGCTTGCCGATGCGGCGAAGAAGGCGGAGGAACAGGCCGCCGCCGGCGATACGGTCGGCGCGCACAACACCATCCGCGATGCCTATGGCGCCTTTGCCGCCACGCTGCCCTTCTCCATCGGCAAGGCCGTCTTCGTCTCCGCTCCGCCCGAGGGCTACGGCATGTTCACCGCGCGGCCGGAAGCGAGCTTCAAGGTCGGCGAAGCCCTGATTTCCTACGTCGAGCCTGTCGGCCTCACCTGGCGGCCGGGCAAGGACGGCGATCTGGAATCGCATTTCACCGTCGATCTGGAACTGCTCGACCCCAAGGGAACGGTGCTGGCCGAGCAGAAGGCCTTCGGCTCCTTCGACTTCAAGGGAACCGTGCGCAACCAGGAAATCTTCGCCAAGCTGACGCTGAACCTCTCAAGCCCGCCCGCCGGCGATTATGTGCTGCGTTACCGCTTCCGCGACGCCGCCAGCGGCGCCGTCGCCCTCAGCGAGCAGCCGTTCAAGATCGTCCAATAGGCGTTTACCGAACACCAAGAGAATTGTGACAAGCGGCGAATCAACGCTTTCCAGCGCCTTCCCGCTCAATTATGACAGCCGCATGACAACCCCAGCCACGTAAGGGGCATCCATGCTTTCGCTGTTTCGCAAACTCATGCCGCGCGAAGACCGTTTCTTCGATCTCTTCGAGCAGCATTCCCGTACCGTCGTCGGCGCCGCCGAGGCCCTGCAGGCGCTTCTGGCCGGTGGGCCGGACATGCAAAAACACTGCGATCGTATCGTCGCGCTGGAAAACGAGGCGGACGCCATCACGGCCGAGGTCCTGCTTGCCGTGCGCCGCAGCTTCATCACACCCTTCGACCGCGGTGACATCAAGGATCTGATCCAGTCGATGGATGACGCCATCGACATGATGCACAAGATGGTCAAGACCATCCGCCTCTACGAGCAGACGAGCTTCCAGCCCGGCATGCAGGAAATGGGCGCCACCGTCGTCAAGGCGGCCCACCTCATCGCCGAGGCCATCCCGCTGCTCGACAAGGTCGGCGTGCATGCCGACCGCCTGAGCGCGATCGCCCAGGAAGTCACACGCGTCGAAGGCCGCTCCGACGAATTGCACGACCAGGGCGTGAAGGCCCTGTTCAAGGAGTTCGGCAAGACCGACCCGATGGCCTATATCATCGGCAGCGAGATCTATGCCGAACTCGAAAAGGTCGTCGACCGCTTCGAGGACGTGGCGGACGAAATCAGCGGTATCGTGATCGAGAACGTCTGATGGACGCGACCCTCGCCCTTCCGCTGCTGATCGCGCTCGTCGGCATCGCGCTGCTGTTCGATTTCCTGAACGGCCTGCACGATGCGGCAAACTCGATCGCCACGATCGTCTCGACACGCGTGCTGCGCCCGCAATATGCGGTGATGTGGGCGGCGTTCTTCAACTTCATCGCGTTCCTGTTCTTCGGCCTGCATGTTGCCGAAACGCTCGGCAAGGGCATCATCGATCCCGGCATCGTCAGTCCGCTCGTCATCTTCGCGGCACTGATGGGCGCGATCATCTGGAACGTCGTCACCTGGATCTTCGGCATTCCGTCGAGCTCCTCGCATGCGCTGATCGGCGGCCTCGTCGGCGCCGGCCTTGCCAAGACCGGCTTCAGCGCCGTGGTCTGGAGCGGCCTCATCAAGACGGCAAGCGCCATCTTCCTGTCGCCGATGATCGGTTTCGTGCTGGCGCTGGTCCTCGTCCTCATCGTCTCCTGGCTCTTCGTGCGCCAGACGCCGTTTGCCGTCGACCGCACCTTCCGCGTCATGCAGTTCATCTCGGCCTCGCTCTATTCGCTCGGCCATGGCGGCAACGATGCGCAGAAGACGATGGGCATCATCGCCGTGCTGCTCTATTCGCAAGGCTATCTCGGCGGCGAGTTCTACGTGCCCTTCTGGGTCGTCATCTCCTGCCAGGCCGCCATGGCGCTCGGCACGCTGATGGGCGGCTGGCGCATCGTGCACACGATGGGCTCGAAGATCACCCGCCTCAACCCGATGCAGGGTTTTTGCGCGGAAACCGGCGGTGCGCTCACGCTGTTCGGCGCGACCTGGCTCGGCATCCCGGTCTCGACCACCCACACGATCACCGGCGCCATCATCGGCGTGGGTGCCGCCCGCCGCGTCTCGGCCGTGCGCTGGGGCCTTGCCGGCAACATCGTCTGGGCCTGGATCATCACGCTGCCTTCGGCCGCCGCGATTTCGGCGGTGTTCTTCCTCGTGTTCAACGCCTTCGGCTGATTCTGTCGCGCGGTGTTTTTTATCCTCCGCGCGCAGAAGGCGATTTCAGCCCCGCCCCTTAGGCCTGCGGATTGACGAACCCATGTTGCGGGTCCATCAAGACCGGTGAAACCACGCGCTTTTCAGAACTGCACTGGACCCCATGAACGACAAAGTTTTTGACACGCTGACCGGCATGTATTTCACCGTCGACGATCCCGATGGCAGCTACGGCACCGGCCAAGTCATTCGCCTCGCCGCCGAAGGCATCTACTTCATCCGCTACGACGGTAACGAAGTGACGCTGCCCATGGAGCTCGTCTCCATCGGCGAAATGCTCGAAACCACCGACGACGAATTCAAGCTCTGGCGCTTCTTCGATACGATCGAGGAACGCGACACCTGGATCGAATGGCTTGACGCCCCCTCCAAGCCGCGCGTCATCTCGCTGGTGAAGCCGACCAAGTAAGGTCTTTCGATTTTCGTCATGGTGGTCGCGACACCACCTTGACGTGGCAACGTAAGTGCCTGAAAAGCAACGCATGCGGGCGTGGCGAAACTGGTAGACGCAAGAGACTTAAAATCTCTCGGCCTTGGCTGTGCGGGTTCGATCCCCGCCGCCCGCACCAACTCCAGAGATTCCGGACAACAAAAAAGGGCGCGGCCCCTGACGCTGGCCGCACCCTCATTTTCAGCGACGTTTCAGGAGAACGTCAGGCCGAAAGCTTTGCTGCGATCTTGGCGACATGCGCGCCCTGGAAGCGGGCGGCATCGAGTTCGACCTGCGAAGGCTGGCGCGAGCCGTCACCGTCGGTGATCGTCGAAGCGCCGTAGGGCGAGCCGCCCTTGATTTCGTCCACGCCCATTTGGCCCTGGAAGGCATAGGGCAGGCCGGCGACGACGAGGCCGTGGTGCAGCAGAGTCGGAATGAAGCCGAGGATGGTCGATTCCTGGCCGCCGTGCTGAGTAGCGGACGACGTGAAGACCGAACCGACCTTGCCGACCAGCTTGCCAGCAGCCCACAGGCCACCCGTCTGGTCCCAGAAATTGCGCATCTGCGAAGCGACCGTGCCGAAACGCGTGCCGGCGCCGACGATGATGGCGTCATAGTCGGCCAGTTCGTCCACCTTGGCGATCTCGGCCTTCTGGTCCATCTTGTAGTAGGAAGCCTTGGCGACCTCTTCCGATACCAGTTCCGGAACGCGCTTGACGGTCACGTCGGCACCGGCCGACTTCGCGCCTTCCGCGACCGCATAGGCCATCGCTTCGATATGGCCGTAGGCCGAATAATAGAGAACCAGTACTTTCGCCATTGTCGTCTCCTGTTCGAAAAGGCTTTCCGCTTGATCGCGGCGTCGGCTTGGATGTAGCACTTTGGGGGAGCGGCGTCAGAAGCCGCCCGGTCGACAGACTGTTCACCCGCTATTGACAATGCTTGCCTGATTGGTCGGCATTTCCGTACGAAATCCAGGAAGCGCCCATGAGTTCCACCGAGATCGCCACCGCCGCCATGCTCGCCATCGGCGACGAACTCCTGTCCGGGCGCACCAAGGACAAGAATATCGGCCAGCTCGCCGATATGCTCTTCCTCGCCGGCATCGACCTCAAGGAGGTGCGCATCGTCGGCGACGAGGAGGACGATATCGTCGCGGCGCTGAACGCGCTGCGCGCCCGCTACACCTATGTCTTCACGTCCGGCGGCATCGGGCCGACGCACGACGACATCACGGCGGATGCGATCTCCAAAGCCTTCGGCGTGCCCTGTCTGCAGGATCCGCTTGCCATGCAGCTGCTCGGCGCGATGTACGAGAAGCGCGGTGTGGAGTTCAACGAAGCCCGCCAGCGCATGGCACGCATGCCAGAGGGCGCGGTCCATATCGAAAACGCCGTGTCCACCGCGCCGGGCTTCCATATCGGCAATGTCTATGTGATGGCCGGCGTGCCGCAGGTCTTTACCGCCATGCTCGGCACCGTCGTGCCGCAGCTTGCCGGCGGCAAGCCGATGCTCTCGCGCTCCGTCGCCTCCCCGTTTGGTGAAGGCGATATCGGCAGCGCGCTGGCGGCGATCCAGAAAAATCATCCGGACACCAGCATCGGCTCCTATCCGCGCTTTTCGGAAAACCGCTTCTCGACGGAAATCGTCATCCGCAGCCGCGAGGAAGCACCGGCGGAGGCGGCCGAACGTGATATCATGGCGATGATCGCCGAAATCGCCGCGGCCAAGGCGGCGTCTTGATCCGGATCAAGGTTTTCCGGTCTCGGCGAGGGGATGCTGACGCGTAACCAGACAGGAGGCCGAAATGACCTACAAGACCATCGTGGCGGTGCTGAGTGCTGCCGAGGACGCCGGAAAAGTCACGGATCACGCGCTGGCACTGGCGCGCCGCACGGGTGGGCATGTCATAGGCATCCACGCGGAAGCGCCCGTCGTCGTGACGCTGATCGCGCCGATGGAATATCCGGATCCCAACGCCGTGCTCCAGCTTCAGGAGCGCGCCCGCGACCAATCCCGGACCGTCGAGCAGGCGTTTCGCTCGCGCTGCGAGCGCGACGACATCTCCTATGAGTGGCGGCTCTTCACCGAGTCTGCCGGCTACGCCTCGGCCGGCGTCATCGACAGTGCGCGCGCGGCCGATATCGTGCTCGCCGGCCAGTTCGATCCCGATCTGGACGGCCCTGCCCGCGAGGATATCGAAGACCTGCTCTATGAAAGCGGCCGCCCGGTCTATCTCGTCTCCAACGCGCCGGCCGGCCCCGAGCCGATCGACCGCGTGCTGCTCGCCTGGAACGGCTCGCGCGAGGCGACGCGCGCCGCCTTCGACGCCCTGCCCTTCCTGACGGCGGCCAAGGAGGTCGAGATCTTCACCATCGATCCGCCCGACAACAGCATGCAGTCGGCCGAATATTGCGGCGCGGAGCTTGCCGCAACGCTTGCCCGCCACGGCATCAAGATTTCCGTCGCCTCGGGCTCGTCGGCCCATCACTCGGTTGCCGAAACGCTGAACCGCCGCGCCATGGAAATCAACGCCGGCCTCATCGTCATGGGCGCCTACAGCCATTCACGGCTGCGCCAGCGCCTGTTCGGGGGCGTCACCAGCGCCATGATGCGCGGTGCGCGCGTACCGGTGCTGATGTCGCGATAGGTGGACTTGCCTGTGGATCGCCCGGCTACCGAGGCCGGGCGATCATTTTCTTGGCGGGCGAAGTGCATTAGAGAGAAGGAATCTTCTTTTTTCCGCCTTCAGGAGTCCCGTCATGTCGCTGCCCGACAAAGCCTTCCCCGTATCCTGGGACCAGTTCCATCGCGACGCCCGCGCACTCGCCTGGCGGCTGGCGGACGGCGACCGCGAATGGAAGGCGATCGTCTGCATCACCCGCGGCGGTCTCGTCCCGGCCGCCGTCATCTCGCGCGAGCTGAACATCCGGCTCATCGAGACGGTCTGCGTCGCGTCCTATCACGACTATGTCTCGCAGGGCGACATGCATGTCCTCAAGGGCATCGCACCCGAACTGACCCAGCACGGTGGCGAAGGCATCCTGATCGTCGACGACCTCACCGATACCGGCAAGACCGCTGCCCAGGTGCGTGCCATGCTGCCCAAGGCGCATTTCGCCGCCGTCTATGCCAAGCCGAAGGGTCGCCCGCTGGTCGATACCTTCGTCACCGAGGTCAGCCAGGACACCTGGATCTACTTCCCCTGGGATATGGGCTTTACCTATCAGGAGCCCATTGCAAAGGGCGCGCGCGGCTGACGTGCGGGAAGGTTGCAGCAAACCGATCGAAAGTTGCGCCGCAACGTCTTGATTTGACGAATTTTCGTAAAAAGCCGGCGGAAGGCGCACAGCACTCCGCCGGCTTAATCCTTCCGCAATGCCTGCAAAAGATAGTCCTCATGTTCGCCGATCGGATCGGTGATGGGAGGCGCGGACAGTCATGCCCTATCGATGGCCGGCCTTGGCGGCGGCCCTTGTCATCGCCCTGCTCCCTACGGGGCCGGCCGGCGCGCAGCAGGATATCCGCGTCACCGCCGTCGCTGACTATGTCGAGGCCAATATACGCCCCTGGCTGACCGAACCGGCCATTGTCAATGCGGTCATCGCCCAGAATGCTGGGCACGCCCGCCTGAACCAGGCTGAAATCCAGGATCTCGACGCACGCTGGCGCACCGAGCTCTCGAGCACCAAGCGGCCGCTGATCGACGCGATGCTCTCCAATCCGCTTTCGCTCTATCTGAAAGGCCGGCAGCGCGCGGCCGAGGGCCTGATCACCGAAATCTTCGTGATGGACAATCGCGGCCTCAACGTCGGCCAGAGCGATATCACCTCCGACTACTGGCAGGGCGACGAGGCCAAATGGCTGAAGAGTTTCGGGGCGGGCCTGGTCTTTATCGAGGCAGCGGCGCGGGATGAATCGACCCAGCTCATGCAGTCGCAGGCGAGCCTGCCGATCCGCGATCCGAAGAGCGGCGAAATCATTGGTGCCATTACCGTGGGCGTCAATCTGGACGCGCTCTGACGGGGTCGGGGAGAATCACTTTATCCACGGATCACAAGTCCTCTTCCATGGCTATTGCTTGAAGTCGGGGGGTGAAAAAAACCCGCATTTTCACCTGTGATTTTTTTCGCTTTTCCACAGTGGCATGTCCCGCCACCTCACCTTTCGCCCGGAAGCCGCTGATTTTTCAGGCATCCCGCGCTGTCCCCATTTTCCACAGGGGGCAGGCACAACATATAGGGTTCAAACTTCGTTCACAAACCAGCCCTTGACGGGGATCGGCCTGATGAGGTTAATGAAAACCAAGTTGCGGCGGCGGCTGAACCGTATTGTTACGAGGTCGGTTCTCATCACGAAATCGCGTTCCCATGCGCATGTGGCCGGGTGGATGATCCGCTCGCTGCACGAGGGTGTTTGCGCAGGATTTCCTGAAGCGTCATTGCGATCCATGGGACTGGAAAAAAGAAGCTGTTGATACTATATTTAGTGTTTGCAGCTAAACTCACCGCAAGATACAGGATCCCGAAATCGATCGGGATTTCCAAACGGATTGGAACATCGAGGCTGGCTGCGAGTCATGTCGTGGCCGGACGGGGATAATTGCGCCCTGGCTTGAAGGCAGGATGCGGCAGAAGAGGACAACGGACATGCGCATAGAACGTCGTTTCACCATACCCGGCCAATCGGCCTATGCGGAAATCGAATTCCGCAAGGCGACCAGCGAGATCAAGAACCCGGACGGCTCGATCGTCTTCCGGCTCGCCGATATCGACGTGCCGGCGCAGTTCTCCCAGGTCGCCGCCGACATCCTCGCCCAGAAATATTTCCGCAAGGCCGGCGTGCCCGCGCGCCTGAAGAAGGTCGAAGAGAACGACGTCCCTTCCTTCCTGTGGCGCTCCGTGCCCGACACCGACGCCCTGGCGAAGCTGCCCGAGGGCGAGCGTTTCGGCTCGGAAACCGACGCCCGCCAGGTCTTCGACCGTCTCGCCGGCACCTGGACCTACTGGGGCTGGAAGGGTAAATATTTCGCATCGGAAGAAGACGCCGCTGCCTTCAAGGACGAGCTTGCCTATATGCTCGCCACCCAGCGCGTCGCCCCGAACTCGCCGCAGTGGTTCAACACCGGCCTGCACTGGGCCTATGGCATCGACGGCCCCGGCCAGGGCCACTTCTATGTCGACCCCTTCACCGGCAAGCTGACCAAGTCCAAGTCGTCCTACGAACATCCCCAGCCGCATGCCTGCTTCATCCAGTCGGTCGAAGACGATCTCGTCAACGAAAACGGCATCATGGACCTGTGGGTGCGTGAAGCCCGCCTCTTCAAATACGGCTCCGGCACCGGCTCCAACTTCTCGCATCTGCGCGGCGAAGGCGAAAAGCTTTCGGGCGGCGGTCGTTCCTCCGGCCTGATGAGCTTCCTGAAGATCGGCGACCGCGCCGCCGGCGCCATCAAGTCGGGCGGCACGACGCGCCGTGCGGCCAAGATGGTCGTGGTCGATATCGACCACCCGGATATCGAGGCCTATATCAACTGGAAGGTCAAGGAAGAGCAGAAGGTGGCGGCCCTCGTCACCGGCTCGAAGATCGTCGCCGGCCACCTCAAGGCCATCATGAAGGCCTGCGTCAATTGCTCGGCCGACGGTGACAAGTGCTATGAACCGGCGGAAAACCCGGCTCTCAAGCGCGAAATCCGCGCCGCAAAGAAGAGCCAGGTTCCGGAAAACTACATCAAGCGCGTCATCCAGTTCGCCAAACAGGGCTACAAGGACCTCGAGTTCAAGACCTACGACACCGACTGGGATTCGGAAGCCTACCTCACCGTCTCCGGCCAGAACTCCAACAACTCCGTCTCGCTGAAGGACGACTTCCTCCGTGCCGTCGAGAATGACGGCGACTGGAACCTGACCGCCCGCAAGGACGGCAAGGTCATGAAGACGCTGAAAGCCCGCGACCTCTGGGAACAGATCTCCTACGCCGCCTGGGCATCGGCCGATCCGGGCCTGCACTTCAACACGACGATGAACGACTGGCACACCTCGCCGGCCGAAGGGCCGATCCGCGCGTCCAACCCGTGCTCGGAATACATGTTCCTCGACGACACGGCCTGCAACCTCGCCTCGCTGAACCTGCTTCAGTTCAAGGATGCGGCCACGAAGAACATCAACATCGCCGATTACGAACATGCCGTGCGCCTGTGGACCGTCGTGCTCGAAGTCTCGGTGATGATGGCGCAGTTCCCCTCGCGCCAGATCGCCGAGCGCTCCTACGAATACCGCACGCTCGGCCTCGGCTACGCCAATATCGGCGGCCTCTTGATGTCCTCGGGCATCCCCTACGACTCGACGGAAGGCCGCGCCATCGCCGGTGCGCTGACCGCCATCATGACCGGCGTCTCCTACGCAACGTCTGCCGAAATGGCGAGCGAACTCGGCCCGTTCCCGAATTTCGAGCCCAACCGCGACAACATGCTGCGCGTCATGCGCAACCATCGCCGCGCGGCTTACGGCGAGACCACCGGCTATGAGGCCCTCTCGGTCAACCCGGTCGCCCTCATCCATGGCGAGTGCCCGGACCAGACGCTGATCGTCCACGCCAAGGCCGCCTGGGACAAGGCCGTCGCGCTCGGCGAAAAGCACGGCTACCGCAACGCCCAGACGACCGTGATCGCGCCGACCGGCACGATCGGCCTCGTCATGGATTGCGACACGACCGGCATCGAGCCCGACTTCGCCCTCGTCAAGTTCAAGAAGCTCGCCGGCGGCGGCTACTTCAAGATCATCAACCGCGCCGTTCCCGAAGCGCTCCGCACGCTCGGCTATTCGGAAAGCCAGATCGCCGAGATCGAGGCCTATGCCGTCGGCCATGGCAACCTCAACCAGGCACCGGCGGTCAACCCCGGCTCGCTGAAGGCCAAGGGCTTCACCGACGAGAAGATCGAAGCGGTCAGCGCCGGTCTCAAGGCGGCCTTCGACATCAAGTTCGCCTTCAACCAGTGGACGCTCGGCGCCGACTTCCTGAAGGACGTGCTGAAGGTTTCGGACGCACAGCTGTCCGACATGTCCTTCAACCTTCTGGAGCATATCGGCTTCACGAAAAAGGATATCGAGGCCGCCAACATTCACGTCTGCGGTGCGATGACGCTGGAAGGCGCGCCCTTCCTCAAGGCCGAACACCTCGCCGTGTTCGATTGCGCCAATCCCTGCGGCAAGATCGGCAAGCGTTACCTTTCGGTCGAAAGCCACATCCGCATGATGGCGGCCGCCCA
This sequence comes from Shinella sp. M31, assembly GCF_049199205.1. NCBI lineage: Bacteria > Pseudomonadati > Pseudomonadota > Alphaproteobacteria > Hyphomicrobiales > Rhizobiaceae > Shinella > Shinella sp. M31. Next base: position 35,463 of record NZ_JBLZPH010000142.1, read on the forward strand.
GCCGTTCATCTCGGGCGCGATTTCCAAGACGATCAACATGCCGAACGAGGCGACCGTCGAGGATTGCAAGAACGCCTACATGCTCTCCTGGAAGCTCGCGCTGAAGGCCAACGCCCTCTACCGCGACGGTTCCAAGCTCTCCCAGCCGCTCAACGCCTCGCTGATCGAGGACGAAGAGGACGAGGATGATGCAATCGAGGCGCTGGTTGCAGCCCCCGCTGCCGCCCAGGCCGTCACGGTCACCGAAAAGATCGTCGAGCGCATCATCGAGCGCGTTTCGCGCGACCGTGAAAAGCTGCCGAACCGCCGCCAGGGCTACACCCAGAAGGCCGTCGTCGGCGGTCACAAGGTCTATCTGCGCACCGGCGAATTCGGTGATGGCCGCCTCGGCGAGATCTTTATCGACATGCACAAGGAAGGTGCGGCCTTCCGTGCGATGATGAACAACTTCGCCATCGCCATCTCGCTGGGTCTCCAGTACGGCGTTCCGCTCGAAGAATATGTGGAGGCCTTCACCTTCACCAAGTTCGAGCCGGCCGGCATGGTTCAGGGCAACGACGCGATCAAGAACGCGACGTCGATCCTCGACTACGTCTTCCGCGAACTGGCCGTCTCCTATCTCGGCCGTCATGACCTTGCGCATGTCGACCAGTCGGACTTCTCCAACACGGCGCTCGGCAAAGGCATCCAGGAAGGCAAGACCAACCCGTTCTCGACCGGCTGGACGCGCGGCCACAAGCCGACGCTCATCCAGGGCGGCCAGACCGAGCGTCAGCTCTCCGAGCCGAAGGGTGCGGCCACCGCCGCTCCCGCCAAGGCAGCCTCGACGGGTAACGTGACGGCGTTTGCCGGCAACACCGCCCGCAAGCTGGAGCCGACCGTCGCCGCCAGCACCCACGAAATCGTCGCCTTCAAGCGCGATTACGAGGAGCGCGCCGCCGAACTCGCCGAGGAAATGGCCGACGACGCTGCCGAGGAAGCAGAAGGCATCACCGCCCTCTTCTCCGACAAGGCCGCCGCCGAAGCCGCAAGCGCCAAGGCCGACGCCAAGAAGCTCGAAAACGAACGCCGCATGCGCTCGATTGCACAGGGCTACACGGGCAACATGTGCTCGGAGTGCCAGAACTTCACGATGGTGCGGAATGGCACCTGCGAGAAGTGCGATACCTGCGGCGCAACGAGCGGCTGCAGCTAACACCGCGAGTTCAAAAGCAGAGTGAACGACAAGCCCGGGAGCAATCCCGGGCTTGTCTGCGTTTTGGAGTCACTTAACAACGGGAGGATATTTCTCATGTCACTCGAAGAACATGTTTCAGAACGTCCTTCCGATCGTTTCCTCTACGTGACGGAGGAAATTGCGTCACTGTATGATGAGGCATCGAATGCGATTGCGCGCAGCCCGCGCGCGTCAGCAGTTTTATCTCGAGCGTGTCTTGAAGCAGTTCTGTCAGCGATGGGGTATAAAGGAAATCTTCAGAGGAAAATTGCAGCGGCAGTTTCCGAGGCATCCCCTCAAAAGTCGTTATCCGCAGCACTACGACAACGCCTTCCAATCATTAGATTTATTGGTAATAGCGCAAATCATTCGTTCAAGCATTCAAACTCGAGAATCTGCATAATTACCGCGGACGAGGCGGAATGGTGCCTTGAAATACTCGGATGCGTTTTACAAGAATACTACGAGGATCAAGAGTTCACTGAAACAGCAATTATGAGATATATCGGAGAGCTGCGCGCACATGGCATTGTTAACCCTCCAATTTGGTGAGGATAACGGGGCGCCATCAAGGAAAATGAACCTAATCCCCTACTTCTCCCGATTTCGGCGACCATTTGGCAGCCAAATTGAAAAGCCAAATTATTTTTCCCCGCCCTCCAAACCTGTGGCTACAATCCCCCCATCCCGCCACGGATACACTGCTAGGCGTGGCAGCGAGGCGGGATCGGCGCGGAGCGTGGGGCGAAGACGCAGAACCCCACGCACCGGGCCTGCGGAAAATGGTCTCCCTCCGGCGACATGGGGGAAGCGATGGGGTGTCGGACCGATCCCGTCGTTTCACGCCCCAGACGGCGCGTCGGATATGCCTGTGCGGCACACAAGGAGGCCGGGAATAGCGGATGCGTCGGCATCGTCCGCCGGATGAGAACACGCGGGAAGGCCAAAACCTTCCGTCGGAATCGCCAGAGCGTGCGGTTTCGATGTCAAAACGGCGCTGTTCCCATCCGGAAACCGGCGAACGACATCCACCATCCCAGGCCTTTGCAGAGGGACCGGAGTCGCAGGCAAAAACCGCTGAACGGGGTGCTGAAAGGTGCCACATACATACCATTCCACGAGGCAGCTTCCAGCACCCCGTCCGAATGTCTTCGAAGCCCTGCACAAGTGCGGGCCTTTTACCGTGCGCACATGACGGCCAGCCAGCCTTTGCGATAGCTTGTCATTGCAGCACATGGATGCACAGGCTACATGCTAGCCTCCCTTTACGGGAATCGCGCTGAACCGAATTCCGTGATGCAGAGGGAACAGTCGATGCTGACAGCGCCGCGCCGGGGGCCGATTGCCATGGCTTACCGCGTCCTCGTCCTGCCGGGCGTCCTCGCCTATCTCTTTGCCGTCAGCATCGTCGTGCTTGCCGCCGATCGGTTCTGGCTGGTCGATCTGCTCACCTTCGCCTGGCCCTATGCGGTGGCATCGGGTGTGCTGCTGGTCGTTACGGCGCTCGTCACGCGCCGGGTGAAGGCGATCGTGATTGCGCTTGCCGGCCTTGCCATCGCCCTCATTCCCGCCTTCGACGTGCCCACGGCCCGCCCCTCCACAGCCGGCAACGGCTTGAAGGTGCTGACCGCCAATCTCTTCGTGCAGAACCCGGAAGATCCCGCCGTTTTCATCGATCTGTTGCGGCGGGAAAAGCCCGATATCGTCGTCCTGCAGGAAACCACGGGGCGCTGGGCGGCCGCACTTTCCGCCGCCGGGCTCTTTGCCTATGAGAGCGGGGCGGAAGCCCTGTCGCGCGACAGTATCAAGGTCTATTCCACCTTGCCGATCCGCGCGGAAACCGAGCTGAAGCGCGCCTTCACCGAGCCCAAGGCCTACAAGCAGCCGCTGCGGCTCGAGCTCGACATGCGCGGCAAGCCGCTCTTCCTCTATGCCTTCCATCCCGAGACGCCACGCCGGCTCTGGCAGTGGCGCGACCGCAACGCCTATCTCTCGGCGGCGGCCGATGCGGCGAAAGGCGATCTCCAGAGCGCGCCCGTCATCGTCGCCGGCGACTGGAACACGCCCACCTGGTCGCCCTTTTACCGCGGCTTCCTGCGCCAGGCCGGCCTTGCCTCCACCGAAGGCGGCTGGCTGCAACCGGTCACGCGCTTCAGCCTGAAGCTCGACTGGCTCGCCTATGTCGGCGCCACCATCGACCATGTCGCCGTATCGCCTGACATTTCGGTGCGCAGCCACCGCGTCGGCCCGGCTTTCGGTTCGAACCACCTGCCCGTCATCGTCGAACTTGCCATGCCGGAGACCTGACCTCTCGCCCTTTGCGAAAAACTCCCTATCTTTCAGGGGAAACAACCCGGGAGAAAACGATGGCCACGGAAAAGGACAGCCCGAAAGCCTCGCTCGAAAAGGAGCGCGCCCAGCAGCAGGGCAAGGCCGCAAAGGCGGAACAGGACGACTATCTCGAAGAGGCGCTGGAAGAGACATTTCCCGCCAGCGATCCGATCGCACCCGGCGAGGTGAAGGATCATGCCAAGTGAAGCGGCCGCCGGCTCGATGGATATGACGACGGCATGAGCCCGCCTTTCCTGTTCGACGGCCCCGATGATGCGCCGGTCACCCTGCTGCTGGCCCACGGCAGCGGCGCCCCGATGGATTCGACGGCGATGAATGCGGCGACAACGGCGCTCGCAGCCGAAGGCCTGCGTGTCGCCCGCTTCGAATTTTCCTACATGGCCGCGCGCCGCATCGACGGCAGCCGCAAGCCGCCGCCAAAGGCGGAGACGCTGAACCCGGAATTCAAGGCTGCCGTAGCAGCGCTCTGCGTCAAAGGACCGCTGGTGATTGGCGGCAAGTCGATGGGCGGGCGCGTCGCCAGCATGGTTGCGGATGAGCTGCACGCCGAGGGAAAGGTCGCCGGCCTCCTCTGCCTCGGTTATCCTTTCCACCCGCCGGAAAAGCCGGGCCAGTTGCGCGCCGCCCATCTGATGGACCTGAAGGTGCCGGCGCTGATCTGCCAGGGCACGCGCGATCCCTTCGGCAGGAAGGACGAGGTGCCGGGCTATGGCCTGCCGGAGCACATCCGAATCCTCTGGCTGGAAGACGGCGACCACGACCTGAAGCCGCGCAAGAGCCTATCCGGCTTCTCCGCTGCCGACCACCTCGCCACCATGGCAAAAGCCGTGAAAGCCTGGACGGGGACGCTGCGCTAGGCGGCTGTT